>NZ_JBHMCF010000010.1:0-43474 GCF_042428605.1 Nonomuraea salmonea | reverse complement strand
GTTGCGGAAGTCCCAGGCGGCGATGACGCTGCGGGTGTAGTAGCCGCGCGCCATGATCAGGCTGGGCCGCTCCCCGTCCAGGTACGCCGTTCCCGCCAGGAAGCGGTCCACCCTGTTGCCGTAGTTGTCGCCCCAGGACGACACCGTGCCGCGCGGCGGGTCGTAGTTGACGGTGGACATCGCGGCGCCGGTCTGGCCGTTGAACATCGTCAGGTACTCGGGGCCCGACAGGATGTAGCCGCTGGAGTTGCGGTGGTCCGCGCCGGCGTTGCCGATCACCGTGCCGCGGCCGTCCACGGTGCCGTCGGCCGTCTTCATGGCCACTTCGGCCCGGCCGTCGCCGTCGTAGTCGTAGACCTGGAACTGCGTGTAGTGCGCGCCGGCGCGGATGTTGCGGCCCAGGTTGATGCGCCACAGGCGGGTGCCGTCGAGTTTGATGCCGTCGATGTAGACCGGGTCGGTGGTGCCGGACTGGGAGTTGTCCTTGGAGTTGTTCGCCTCCCACTTCAGCACGAGGTCGAGCCGGCCGTCGCCGTCGAGGTCGCCTACGCTCGCGTCGTTGGCGTGGTGGCCGCTGCTCGGCGGGGAGATCGGCACGTCGAGGTAGCCGTTGGCGAAGCGCAGCGAGGGCTCCGACGCCGGGCCCTCGGCGCCGCCGGTGACCGGCCTGACGGTGTAGGAGGCGTCGGACGAAGCGCCCGCGTCCAGGTAGTTGGTGGAGTCGGTGACGGTGGCTACGCGGGTGCCGCCCCGGTAGACGGCGAAGGCCGTCTCGCGCGGCTCGGTGCCCAGCAGCCGCCAGGAGACCAGGTTGCCGCTGCCCGACCGTACGCTGATCAGCCCCCTGTCCAGGTCCTCGGCCTGCTTACCGCCCTCCGGGTCCGGCGGGTCCGGCGGGTCCGGCGGGTCCGGCGTGATGGTGGGCGTGGGCTCGCCCGACTCGCCGGTGCAGGCGACCCCGTTCAGCGTGAACGCGGCGGGCGCCGGGTTCGAGCCGCTCCACGAGGCGTTGAAGCCGAACGTGGTGCTGCCGCCGCTCGGGATCACGGCGTTGTAGCCCGCGTCCTCGGCCCGTACGTCGGCGCCGCTCTGCGTGGCGGTGGCGTTCCACGCCTGCGTGATCCGCTGCCCTGCGGCGAACGACCAGTCCAGCCGCCAGCCGTCGATCGCGTCGCCCACGTTGCGGATGGTCACGCTGCCGGTGAACCCGTCGGACCACTGCGTGGCCACGGCGTAGTCCACCTCGCAGGCCACCGCGGCGGCCGCGGACGTCTGCAGACCGGCGGCGCCCGCCGCCACGAACACGGCGCCGGCGAGCCCTGCGGACAGCAGCGCGGAACGGGGTAAACGTTTCATTGAGCGTCCAATCGCCGTACAGATGCTGGGGGCCCACACCGTAGGAAGGCCCTGCTCAGGGTGTCAACGATCGGACCCTCGGCCGCGGCACGGCGGTTGTTACCTTTCAGGTCAGCGGCGGGAAGCCCGGCCGGCGGCGCTGAAACTTTCGGAGCCTCAGCGGCGCGGCGGCGCCGTCGAGTCGCGGACCACCAGGCGCGGCCGGTAGACCAGCTTCTGGTGCCGGTGGCCGGGCCGCGACTCGTCCAGCAGCAGCTCCGCGGCGACCCTGCCCAGCTCGCGCTTCGGCTGCCACACCGTGGTCAGCGGCGGGGCGAGCTGGGCGGCGAACGCCACGTCGTCGTACCCCACGACCGACATCTCCCCCGGCACCGCGATGCCGCGCTCGCGCAGGCCGCCGATCACGCCGAGCGCCGCCGTGTCGTTGAGGCAGACGATCGCGGTCGGCGGGTCCGCCGCGCCCAGCACGTCCTCCAGGGCCGCCGCGGCGGTCACCGTGATGTCAGGGGACGGCACCCGCACCTCCAGCACACCCTGGTCGGGGTCGAGTCCCGCCTTGACGAACGCCCTGCGCACCCCCGCGTGCCGTTCGGCCGTCTGCTGCACCTCGATGGCCGCGCCGAGCAGCGCGATGCGCCGGTGCCCCAGCGCGATGAGGTGCGCCGCCACCTGCTCGCCGCCCCACCGGTTGTCGATCGACACCGAGCACAGCCGGCCGTCGGAGCGGTGGTCGAGCAGCACCACCGGGACCCCGCGGCCGGCCAGGGCGACCAGCGGGCCGAGGTCGTCCTCGACCGGGGTGATGAGCACGCCGCGCACCCGCTGCTTCTCCAGCTCCTGCAGGTAGTGGCGCTCGCGGCCGGGCTGCAGGTCGGTGCTGCAGGTCATGAGCATGCAGCCGTCCTGCAGCAGGCGGTCCTCGACGCCACGGCACACCTCGGTGAAGAACGGGCCCGCGATGTCGAGCGTGACCGCGCCCACCAGCGGGCTCGGCAGGCCGCGTAACCGGCGGGCGGCGTTGTCGGGGAGGTAGCCGATGCGTTCCATCGCCGCGTGCACCCGGCGGCGGGTCTCCTCGGCGACGAGCTCGGGGCTGTTGAGCACGTTGCTCACGGTCGTGGGCGAGACGCCGGCCTCCTTCGCGACCTGGCGCATGCCGGGGCGGCGCGTGGAATCGAGCGGAGCGTCCCCATTCACCGCAGCACCATACCGGGCTCGCCGCGCACGAGAGGACGCTTATGACGCTCGGGGCACTGATGACGCTCGGGGCACTGATGAGCTCCTCCTCGGTGGCGCAGCTCGTGGCGGCGCCGCTGCTCGGCCGGCTGTCCGACCGGTACGGGCGGCGCCCGCTGGTCCTGCTCGCCGAGAACGCCTGACCGGTGGACGGCTGAGCGGGGTCAGACGGGGGTCGTCCGGGGCGGTAGGACGTCGATGGTGACGAGGTCGTCCACATGGAGCAGGCGGAGGTGGGTGGCCTGGGCGCGGGTGGCGCGGACGGTCAGCGGGCGGGAGTGGACGCGGGCGGCGGTGCCCAGGTCGGCCATTGCCCGGACGCTGAGGAAGGACATGCCGCTGATGTCCACGACGTAGTGGTCAGGGGTGAGCGCGGCGAGCAGCGCCTTCCAGGCCAGGGCGTTGGAGCGGTCGGTCTCACCGGAGAAGGCCAGCCCGCACCCGTCGGGGGTCGCGCGGTGCCCGAAGCCGGCCGCGTCGGCGACCGGGTGCGCCTGGCAGACGCGGAACACCTGCTCGGCGGTGAAGACGCGGGTGTCGAACGCGCACAGCGCGGTGAGCGTGGCCTGGGTGAACAGCGTGATCGAGGCGGCCTCGAACGCGACGAGCGCCTCGGCGTCCACGACGCTCGGACGGGCCCAGCTCATGTCCACCGCCACCCACAATCCCGGGTAACCGGCGATCAGCGCGGCCTGGGTGGCGTCGTGGTAGGTGGTGTGCAGGCGTACGGCGTCGAAACCGCCGGCGAGCTGGACGTCGCGCGGGTCGACGAGGCGCACGTGGCCGTCGCGGGCCGCCGCCCGCAGCGACGCCGAGGCGGCGAGCCGGTCGCCGATCAGGCGGCGGAGCCGGCGGGGCACGAAGAGCAGCACCTGGCCCCGCGCGGTCACGCCGCCGCGCGCGAACTCCATGGCCAGGTCGGCGAAGCCGGCGTCGGAGCCGAAACGGGCAGCGACATGGTCTCCCGCGCGCACTGTCGCCTGCACCGGCATCGTGCCGCCTCCCCACCCAGGTTCCCTCATCCTAGGCCGCGGCCTCGCGCCGTCGAGGGTGTCTTCTGGGAACGTGCTCTTTCCGGTACGACGCGGCGATCCACCGCCCAGACGGCCAGGGCGCAGGCCGCGAAACCGGCGCCGAGGAGGCTGGCGCCCGTCCAGCCATGGGCGGCGAAGACGGCGGTGGTCGTGGCCGCGCCGAGTGCGGAGCCGAGCGAGTAGAAGATCATGTAGCCGCCGACGACGCCGCTGGTCCTGCCGGGGTAGGCGGCGGTGAGCCGGTGCTGGTTGCTCACGTGGACCACTTGGACGGCGAAGTCCAGCACCACGATCCCGGCGATGAGCAGCCACAGGGACCAGCGCAGCTGGCCGATCGCCGCCCACGAGCCGATGAGCAGGGCGAGTGCGATGCCGGTGACGGGCGCGGCGCGTCCCGCGTCGGCCCAGCGTCCCGCCCTGGCCGCGCCCAGGGCGCCGGCGAGCCCGGCGACGCCGAACATCCCGATCTGGCTCTCCTCCAGCCGCCAGGGGTCGCCCGCCAGCGGCAGGGCCAGCCCACTCCACAACGTGCCGAACGAGGCGAACAGAAAGAACGTGACGAGCCCTCGCGTCAGAAACAGCCGCTCCCCGAACGGCACCCGCGCCACCACCACGCCCCGGCCCGAGCGCTTCCCGGCTGGCACACGCTCCGTGGCCACGGCCCCGTCCGGGCCCTCCCCTGCCGGCACGCGGCGCGTGGCCGCCATCCGGCGTGGGCGGTCGTCGGGTGGGAGGGCGGCGCGGACGAGGGCGGCGAGGATGAGCGACAGTGCCGCGAGTGCGGCGTAGACGCTGCGCCAGCCCCACATCTCGGCGAGCACGCCGGTCACCACCCGCGCGCCGAGAATGCCGGCCACCACGCCCGAGGTGACGACGCCGATGCTGCGTCCGCGTTCGGCGGGCGGTGCGACCGCGGCCACGTACGCCACCGTGGTCTGCACCACGACCGCGAACAGACCGGCCGTCGCGAGCCCGGCGAAGGCCACCCACCCGGCCTGCGCCAGCGAGGTCAGGGCCGTGCCGGCGGCGGTGAGCACCAGGTGCGCGGCGATGAGCCGGCGCCTGTCGAGCACGTCGCCGAGCGGCACCAGCAGCACCAGCCCGGCGAGATAACCGATCTGGCCGATGGCGACGATCCACCCGGCGCGCTCCGCCGGCACGCCGAGGTCGCGTCCCATCTGCTCCAGCACCGGCTGGGCGGCGTAGACGCCCGCCACCGCGACGCCGCACACCACCGCGAGCAGCGCCCGCCGCCACCCGTCCATCGCCATCCCCCCGATCAGTTGCATATCGAAACCAATTCCGACCGTAGGGCATAATGGTTTCAATAAGCAACCGATAGGAAGATGACATGAGCGCCGCGGACCTCGCCTGGACCGACCCGAGCTGCCCCGTCGCCCGCACGCTCGACCTGGTCGGCGACCGATGGAGCCTGCTCGTCATCAGGGACGCGATGGACGGGGCGCGATCGTTCACCGAGTTCCAGCGCCGCACCGGCATCGCCCGCAACATCCTCACCGACCGCCTGCGCAGGCTGACCGCTCACGGCCTGCTCGCCCGGCGTGCGGCAGCGCCGTCGGGCCGCCGCCAGGAGTACGTGCTCACCGACGCGGGCCGCGACCTCTTCCCCGTCATCGTCACCCTGCGGCAGTGGGGCGAACGCCACGCCTTCGAGCCGGGCGAGGCCCACTCCACGCTGGTGGATCAGCACGGCGACCCCGTGCCCGAGCTGACGCCGGTCGGCGCCGACGGCAGCATTCTGGACACCGGCACCACCCGCGTGCGGAAGGCCGGATAGCGGCGCACCCTTGTCCGGCGGCTCAGGTCAGGCGCGCTCACCGGAGACCTTTCCGCAAATAGGCGAACGACCGCCGCACAACCGCGCTTAGGATTTTGTGCAGTGCACTTACCAAAGAGCGGCCGATGGGATGGATCAGGCGGTGACCATGGGCGAGTCCTACGGCCTGCACGTACCGATCGACGACAATCTGGCCCTGCTCCGCGAGCTGGTGGGCACGTTCGCCCTGAAGGCCGGCCTGAGCAAGTACCGCACGGAGGCACTCGTCCTCGCGGTCAGCGAGGCGGCCAGCAACGTGCTCGAACACGCCCAGGCGGCGGGCACGGTGAGCGCCCGCCGTGACCTCGACGGCATCACCGTGCACGTCGTGGACGAGCGCGGTTCGTTAACCCACGAACACCTCCGACGCGCCCCGCCCTGGCCGCCCCGTCGCGGCCTGGGCCTGTTCGTCATCCAGCGGGTCTGCGACCGCGTGGTGCTCGACCATCCCGGCGGGCGGTCGCGGCTGGAGCTGTTCATGCGCTTCGGCCCCGACGACGCCCTGCCCCAGCACTTCTAGAGCCACTTCTGAGCCGTGCTCACCCCAGGGCGGCCATCAGCTCGCGGCACGCCTGCTCGCAGTCGCGGCACGCCTGGGCGCACGTCACGCAGTGCGGGTGGTGGTCGTGGCGGGCGCACTCGTCGCCGCACGCCTTGCACGCCTGGGCGCACGCCTCCAGGACGACCCTGGTCAGGTTGGCGTCGTAGCCGGTGTGCCGCGACAGCACCCGGGCCGTCGCCTCGCAGAGATCGGCGCAGTCAAGGTCGCTGCGGACGCACTTGACCAGCTCCGCGACCTCGGGCTCGCTCAGGCAGGCGTCGGCGCACGCCGTACACGCCTGGGCGCAGCTCATGCACTGCTCGATGCACCTGATGAGCCTGTCCTGGTCGACGCGGCCGAGGTCCTGCGGATACGCGGAGAGCATCTCCGCCACCTGTGAAGTCATGTCGCCTCCCGTTCGCCAGCCACCGCAGCTACCCACCTTGCGCGGCCCGCTAACCCGGCCCGCTCCGGGTATGGCGGGCTGTCGAACGCGTAACGAAGGGGGTCAGGGAATGACGCTTCATCAGGGCGAGGACGAGCGCGCACGAGGGCTCGATCGGCAGGCCGCCGCCGAGACCGCCGCCGTCATCACGGGAAGCGTGACCGGGCGCCGCGCACCGGCTCCGGCCGTCGTGGCCGCGCTGCTCGCCGGGGCCTGCGGCGCCGTCGTCGCCGCGCGGCTGGTGCGGGCCCGGCTGTCGAGAGGCGTGAGAGCCCCCGTGCTGGGCAGGCGGTGCCAGAGCACGCACGAGAGGATCCGCCATCATGAGCGTTGACGCCGGCCGGCCGCTCGCGCTGGTCACCGGGGCGTCCAGCGGCATCGGGTACGAGCTGGCCAAGCAGTTCGCCGGCCACGGCTTCGACCTGATCATCAACGCCGAGGACCCCGGCATCGCCGACACGGCCTCCGAACTGCGCCGGCCGGGGGCGTCCGTGCAGGGCGTACAGGCCGATCTCACCACGCACAACGGCGTCGAACGGCTCTACGCGGCCGTCGTGGACGACGGCCGTCCGCTCCAGGTGCTCGCGATCAACGCGGGGGTCGGGGTCGGCGGGCCGTTCGCCGAGACGGAGCTCGCCGCCGACCTGCGGCTGGTCGACCTGAACGTGCGGTCCGCGGTCCATCTGGCCAAGCTGTGCGTACGCGACATGGCGGCGCGGCGGCAGGGGCGGGTGCTGTTCACCTCGTCGATCGCCGCCACCCAGCCGGGGCCCTTCGAGGCCACGTACGCGGCGTCGAAGGCGTTCCTGCTGTCGTTCTCCGAGGCGCTGCGTGAGGAGCTGAAGGACCACGGCGTCACGGTGACCGCGCTGATGCCAGGCCCCACCGAGACCGAGTTCTTCGAACGCGCCGGCCTCGAGGACACCCGGCTCGGCAGCTCGAAGAAGGACGACCCGGCGCAGGTGGCCGAGCAGGCGTACGAGGCGCTGATGAGCGGCAAGGACCACGTGGTGGCCGGTTCTCCCAAGAACAAGGTGATGGCCGGCGCCGCCAAGCTCATGCCGGAGACGGCCAAGGCCAAGGCCCACCGCCACCTGTCGGAGCCGGGCTCCGGCAACGACTGACGCTCCCGGCGGTCGCCGGCTCACTGGCAGGCGATGACGAGCTTGACGCCCGCGCCGGTGCGCTGGCGTTCCCAGGCGGCGGCGATGTCCTTGAGCGGGACGACCTGCACGTCCATGGTGAGGCCGCCGGACGCGGCCAGCACGGTCATCCGCAGGTAGGCGTCGCGCCGGACGTCGGCGGGCGCGTGGAAGATCGCGAAGCCCCTGATGTCGAGCGCGGCCGAGCGGACGAGCGGGGCGGGCAGCTCGATCGCGGTGGCGGCCTGCTGTCCGAGCTGGACCAGCCGGGCGCCGTGCCGGGCCGCGCCCATCGCCGCCAGCGCGGGCGGCCCCCACAGCGGGTCGATGATGACGTCCACCCCGCCGCCCGCGGCCGCACGCATGGCGGCGGCCACGTCGTCCGTGTCGCCGGTGAGTTCGACGTGGGCGTCCGCGTTCAGGTGGTGGAGGCGGGCGCTGGAGCGGGCGGCGGCGATCACGCGGCCGGCGCCGAGGGCGCGGGCGATCTGGACCGCGGCGGTGCCCACCGTGCCGGTCGCGCCCAGCACGAGGACGGACTCCCCCGGCCGCAGGCCGGCGCGCCACTCCAGGGCCAGCCACGCGGCCAGGCCGCTGTTGCCGAGCGCCGCGGCGAGCGTGCCGTCGATGCCGTCGGCGACGTCGAACAGCGCGCCTGACGGCACCAGGACGCGTTCGGCCAGCGCCCCGTACGGCGGGACGACCGTGTCGAAGAACACCCGGCGCCCGTCCGGCAGGCGGCCGACCCCGTCGCTCCCGACGACCGACGGCAGGGGCGGCGGCCCGGTGTAGAAGGTGCCCGACGCCTTGGCCAGGTCGAGGTGGTTGAGGCCGGCCGCCTCGACGTCGACGACGACGGCGTCACCCGACGGGCGCGGGTCGCCGAACTCGCCGTAACGCGGCGGCGCGCTGTGCTCGTGCAGTACGGCGGCTCTCATGCGGCGTGTCGTCCTTCCGGTCAGAAGACGTATGCCCTGGTCAGGCGGGTCGTATGAGGTCCTGTGCCCGCGTGCCGCCCGGGTCATGCGACGGGGGTGATAGTTCGGGCCGCGCCTGGGTAGCGGCTCTCCTGCCGCAGCAGGAGGACGGGAGCACGCATGAGCACCATGGCGGGAAGCTGGAAGATGACGATCACCGACGGATGCCGGCCGGGAGACCGGCTGAGCCTGCTCAACCTCAGCCCTGGCCCCGCCCACGTCGAGGTGACGCTGTGCGCGCAGGGCGACCGGCCGCGCGGCCCGATCCGGCTGACCATCCCGCCCCGGCGCACGCGGTCGTCCGTGGTGGAGGACCTGATGGACGAGGCGGGAACCATGGCGCCGGGGCCGGCGTACACCGTCGTGGTGGTGTCGGACGCGCCGGTGCTCGTGCAGCCGCACCGGGCGGGCCGGCAGGCGCCCGAGCTGACCCGCCCGGCGGCCTAGCGCCGCACGCGGGTCAGCCGGCCACCTTGAACAGCTCGTTCAGCTGGTCGTTGAGGCGGGTGAGCGAGCTGGCGGGGGCCTGACCCAGGTAGACGGCGTCGAAGGCGGGTTGCGAGAGCGCCGCGATGTCGGCGGCGTTGGAGGTCACCGGCAGCGGGAACGTGGTGTGGTTCTCGATGTGGTCGGTGAAGGCCGACACGTCGAGCCCGCGTTCCTTCTTGTTGTACGCGATGGCCAGCTCGGTCCCCGACGGCCGGGCGGGGAAGACCACGCCGGAGCGGCCGATGAGGTTCTGGCACTCCTCGCCGGACAGGTACTTGACCCACTTGGCGGCGTTCTCCGGCTGCTTGGAGAACGTGGTGACGGAGTCGGCGAGCCCGTTGAACATCGAGGCCCGCTTCCCCGACGGCCCGATCGGGTTGGGCGCGACGCCGATGTCCAGCTTCTTGCCGTCGGCGTCGGTGAGCTTGGTGAACGACGAGATCGTCCACGAGCCGTCGAAGCCCATCGCGGCGATGCCCGACTGGATCTGCTTGTCGGCGGTGATCGCGTTGCTGCCGCCGATCGCCGCGTAGCTCGCCATGTACCCCTTCTTCACCAGCCCGAAGTACCAGTCGAGGGTCTCCTGCAGCACCGGGTCGTCGAGGTTGAAGCGGGTGCCCCAGGGGTTCCTGTCGGTGGGCTGCCAGCCGGTGCTGCCGGTGAAGGCCGACCACTGCGTCTGGCCCCAGTTGTCGCCGCCGGCGCCGTTGGCCGCGAGCCCGTACGTCTTGACCTTGGTCTTGTCGAAGCCTGGCTCGTCGCCGCGCACGCCGTTCCGGTCGATGGTCAGGTGCGCGATCGTCTTCTCGAACGTGCCGCCGTCGCGCGGGTTCCAGGTCAGCTCGCCGAGCGTCTCCGGGGAGATGCCGGCCTCCTTGAGCGCGGTGGCGTTGTAGAACATCGCGATGGTGTCCCAGTCCTTCGGGGCGCCGTACCGCTTGCCGTCCTTGCCCTTCCACAGCTCGGCCAGGCCGGCCTGGTAGTCGGAGTCCTTGATGTCGCTGGTCGGGCCGAGGTCGTCCAGCGGGCGCAGCACCTGCAGGTCCACGAACTGGGGGAACTTGGTCAGGTGGTCGGTGAAGACGTCGGGGGCGGTGTCGGCGATGAAGCTGGCGGTCAGCTTCGACCAGTAGTCTTCCCAGCCGTACTGGGAGATGTTGATGCGCAGGCCGGGGTTCTGCTTCTCGAAGGCGTCGGCGCACTTCTGGTAGCCGGGCTGCTGCGCGGAGTCCCACAGCCAGTACTCGATGGCGCCGCCGGCACCGCCGGTGCCGCCGGTGCCGCCCGCGCCGCAGGCGGCGGTGGTGGTCAGCAGAAGCGCGGACAGGAGGATTCTTCTGAGCATCACTTGATCCCGCTGAAGCCGATAGAGTTGACGATGCGGCGGGCGAAGACGAAGAAGAGCAGCAACATCGGCAGCGCCGCCACCAGCGTGGCCGCCATCAGTCCCGCCCAGTCGGGGCCGGCCTGTGGCTTCTGCGACTTGAACACGCCGAGCGCCACGGTGAGCACGCGTGACTTGTCGGTGTAGCTGACCATGAGCGGCCAGAAGTACTCGTTCCAGGAGGTGATGTAGGTGAGGATCGACAGCGTCGAGATGGGCGCGGCCGAGATCGGCAGGATGAGCCGGAAGAAGATGCGCGTCTTCGACGCGCCCTCCACCAGCGCGGCCTCCTCCACCTCGCGGGAGATGCCGAGGAAGAACTGCCGCAGGAAGAACACCGCGAACGGGGTCATCAGCATCGTCGGCAGCGCGATGCCGAGCACGGTGTCGACGAGGCCGAGCTCCTTGATGAGCACGAAGTTCGGCAGCAGCGTGAAGATCGCCGGGACCATCAGGCCGGCCAGGAAGACCGCGAACACCTGCTCGCGGTAGCGCCAGCGCAGCCGGGCGAAGGCGTAGGCGGCCATCGAGGAGAAGAACACCTGCCCGGCCGTGACCATGGTCGCGACCAGCACCGAGTTGAGCAGGTAGCGCCAGAACGCGATGGGCTGTCCTGATCCGCCCGCGTCGATGGCCTCCTGCCCGGTCTGCAGGCCGAAGACGCGCTCGAAGCCGCCCCACGAGAACCGCACCGGCAGCAGGCTGTCGCCGCCCGCGTAGAGCGCGTTGTTGTCGGACAGCGCGGTGCGCAGCACCCAGTAGAACGGGAACAGGCTGCCGATGATCACCAGGACCATGAACGTCCAGGCGATGATCCGGCCGATGCCCGGCCGGGGTCTGCGCGGCGGCTCCTGGCCGGCGGCGGGGGCGTCGCTCGGGGCGGGGGCCATGACGGTCGCCATGTCACACTCTCCCTAGGCCAGGTCGGAGCTGCCGGCCCGGGTGAGCCGGTATTGCAGGAACGTGATGATCATCAGGACGATCAGCAGCGCGACGGACATGGCCGAGGCGTAGCCGAACTGGAAGCGGCTGAACGCGGCCTCGTAGATGTAGTACTGCAGCACGTTCGAGGAGTTGACCGGGCCGCCCCTGGTCGCGATCGCAATGGTGTCGAACACCTGGAACGAGCCGACCACGCTGATGATCAGCACGACGGCGGTGACGGGCCGCAGCAGCGGCAGCGTGATGCTCCTGAACATGCGCAGCTCGGAGGCGCCGTCCATGCGGCCGGCCTCGTACAGGGTCGGGGGGATGGTCTGCAGGCCGGCGAAGATCAGCAGGGCGGTGTAGCCGACGTGCCGCCAGACGTTGATGAGCGCGACGGTCGGGATCACCCAGGCGGAGTCGGCGAGGAACGCGACCCTGTCGAGCCCGAGCAGCTCCAGCACCTTGTTGCCGATGCCGAGCTGGTAGTCGAGGATCCACAGGAAGACCAGCGCCGCGACCACGTTCGAGACGAGGTAGGGCGTCAGCACCAGCCCGCGCAGCCACGTCTTGCGGGTCAGCCGCTGCATCAGCACCGCGATGATCAGCGCGAGCACCGTCTGGATGCCGATGTTGACGACCACGTAGTAGACGGTCACGCCCAGCGCGTTCCAGAACACCGGGTCCTCGACCATGCGCACGTAGTTGTCCAGCCCGGTCCACCGGGAGGGCGTGAGCAGGTTGAACTTGGTGAAGCTCAGGTAGATGCCGCGCAGCGTGGGCCAGAGCAGGAAGACCAGGAAGCCGATGAGCGCGGGGAGGATGAACAGGAGCGCCAGTCGCGTGTCGTCGCGAGGTCGCTTGGCGGTGCCGGTCGTCGCCGGCCTGGTGGGGGTGGCCATGGTCTCTCCTACGCCGTCACCGGCTGATCGGCCCTGGGCCGCGTCTACCCTCTCTGCACGTCAACCCGACGTGCCAAACGGTTAGCGGAGAGTCTCTTTCCCCATGACACCCCGTGTCAAGAGGTCCTAACTACGTCTTATAGGACACGGTGAGCGGCTCGCGGCGACCGAGATCACCTATCGCGCCCCCGGCGTTCGGCCTCGTCCAGGGCCGGGACGAGGGGTTCGAGGGCGGCGCGGAGCCGATCGGGGAGCGAGCCGGACGGCACGACGAGACCGCCCTCCGACGTGACGCCCACCCAGCGGTCGAGAGCGACCCGGACGGCGGCGGCCACGGCGGCCGCCAGGACCCTGGCGGTGTCCTCGCCGACCACACGGGGGGCGATCGCCTCGGCCAGGGGGAGCTCCATCGAGGCAGGAGCCGCCACGAACGCCTCCCTGAGTGCGGGCCGGGTGGTGATCATCAGCAGCGCGGCGGCGTGCTGCTCGCCCGGGTCGGCGTACTGCTCCACGACCGCGTCGATGACGGCCTCGGCCAAACGGGCGGACGGCGGCCTGGCCGCGACCGCCTGCGCCACGCGGATCTCCCGTTCGGCGGTGACGGCGGCGACGATCGCCTGCTCGCGGCTGGCGAAGTAGTTGTTGTACGTCCTCGGCGAGACACCGGCGGCCTCGGCGATGTCGTCCACGCGGACGTCGTCGGGCCCGCGTTCGAGCGCCAGGCGCAGCGCCGCCTCGCGCAGCGCCTGCCGGGTGGCCTGCTTCTTCTGCTCACGCAACCCCGCCATGCCCTTCACTGTGGCAGAGAAGTTGCGCACGCGCAAACTTGCGTGAACGCAACTTTTGTCCTTACGCTGAGGCCACCCAAGCGAAAGGACGAGCCCATGCGAGCCAAGGGCATCAGTTACGACACCGGCTTCGTCACCGGCGGGACCCGCGCGTCAGGCCCCTTCGACCCCGCCGTGGTCCGGCGCGAGCTGACGATCATCCGCGACGACCTGCACTGCACCGCCGTCCAGCTCGTCGGGGGCGACCCCGAGCGGCTGGAGCTCGCCGCCGGCCTGGCCGCCGGGCTGGGGCTTGAAGTGTGGTTCACGCCGTACCCGCTGGAGCTGGCCCCCGAGGAGATGCTGGCGCTGTTCGCCGACTGCGCCGAGCGGGCGGAGCGGATCAGGCGGGGTGGCGCGGAGGTCGTGTTCGTGGCGGGGTGCGAGCTGACCCTGATGGACCGCGGCTTCCTGCCCGGCGACACGCTCCAGGAGCGGGTCGGCGCGCTGATGAACCGGCGCGAACTGGTCGCGGAGGCAGGGCAGCGGGTGGCCGCGTTCCTGGCCGAGGCCGCTGGCGTGGTGCGCGCGCGGTTCGGCGGCAAGGTCACGTACGCGGCGATCCCGTTCGAGCCCGTGGACTGGTCGCTCTTCGACGTCATGACGATCGAGCTGATCCGCTCGGCTGAGGTCGCCGACCGGTTCCAGGACGGCGTGCGCTCCCTCGTCGCCCAGGGCAGGCCGGTGGCGATCACCGGGTTCGGCACGGCGACCTGGCGCGGCGCCCCCGACGTGGCGCCCCGCAGCATGGAGATCATCGAGTACGACCAGGCCACCGGCTCCCCCGTGCGCCTCGACGGTCCGTACGCGCGCGACGAGGCCGGGCAGGCCGCGTACCTGCGGGAACTGCTGGAGATCTTCGAGGCCGAGGGCGTGGACGCCGCCTTCGTCCACACCTTCGCCCTCCCCGACCTGCCGCACCGCCCCGGCGGCGACCCCCGCGACGACCTCGACCTGGCCAGCCTCGGCGTGGTCAAGGTGTACGCGGACCGAGACGGCGACACGTACCCCGGCCTGCCCTGGGACCCCAAGGCCGCGTTCGCCACGGTGGCGGCCTGCTACGAGAAGGCCCCGGCCAAGTGAGGGGCGACCTGCCGGTCCCCTCCTTCCCGCTCGGCGGCGAGGCGCCGGTGCGGCGGATCGGGTTCGGGGCGATGCGGCTCGCGCTCGGACGGTCGGCGCGCGGTCCCGAGGCGGGCGTCGCGGTGCTGCGGCGCGCCGTGGAGCTGGGTGTGAACCACATCGACACGGCCGGCTTCTACGGCGCCGGCGATGCGGGCGCGCACGAGCTGATCAGGCGGGCACTGGCGCCGTACCCCGAGGAGCTGGTGATCGCCACCAAGGTCGGCCCGCTGTTCGGCGCGGGGCTCGCACCGGCCGGGGAGGCGCGTGCCGGGCAGTTGCGCGGCCTGGTCGAGGACGATCTGCGCCGGCTCGGCGTGGACCGGCTCGACCTGGTCCACCTGCGGGTCGGCGGGCTGGGGCCGCCGGGTGACGAGCCGGTCGGCGACCGGTTCGCGGCCCTGGCGGAGCTGCGCGAAGAAGGGCTGATCCGGCATCTCGGGGTGAGCCACGTCAGCGCGGCCCAGCTCACCGAGGCTCGGTCGATCGCGCCCGTGGCGGCCGTGCAGAACGCGTTCCACGTGCACGACCAGGGCGACCGGGCCGTCCTGGCGGCATGTGAGGAGGCGGGCATCGCGTACGTGCCGTACTTCCCGCTGGGCGGCGGGCACCCGTCGATCGACCTGTCCCGCCCGGCCGAGGTCGCCGCGCGGCACGGAGCCACTCCCGCGCAGGTCGCGCTGGCCTGGCTGCTCGCCGTCTCGCCGGTGACGCTCCCCATCCCCGGCACGGGCTCGCTCGCCCATCTCGCCGAGAACATGGCCGCCGCCGGCCTCCGCCTCACCCCCACCGACCTCGCCGCCCTCGCCGCCCTCGCGCCGGAGGTCCGGCGGGAGGGTTCCCACCAGTGAGATGGCGCGGCACGTTCGAGGGCGAGACGGTGGGCGAGGCCGGGGCCGGCCGCGACCGCGCGGTGATCGCGGGGGCTTGTCGCAAGCCGCGGGGGTGATTAGGGTCGCGGGTGATCGCGCTCCCCCGCGAGGAGGCACGGTGACGCCGGACCCGAGAGCCGACTTCGACCACATCTCCGCCGGTTACGACCCCGATCCCGCGCTGTCGATGTCGCTGCACGCCGACGCGTACACCGATCCGCGCTGGCACGAGATCGACCAGCGGGCGATCTTCGCCCGGTCGTGGCAGTGGCTGTGCCACGTGGAGCGGCTGCGCGAGCCCGGCGCGTACGTGACGGGCACGGTGGCGGGCCTGCCGATCGTCGCCGTCAGGGACGAGGCGGGCGCCCTGCGCGCCTTCTACAACGTGTGCAAGCACCGGGCCCACGAGCTGCTGACGGGCGAGGGGGTGCGGCGCAGCATCGTGTGCCCGTACCACGCGTGGACGTTCGACCTGACGGGACGGCTGCGGCGGGCCCGCCACACCGCCGCCATGCCCGGCTTCGACCCCTCGAAGGTCTGCCTCGACCAGGTGCGGGTCACGGAGTTCGGCGGCATGGCGTACGTCAACCTCGACCCCGCGGCGGCCCCGCTGCGGGAGCAGGCGGGCGGCCTGGAGGCGGAGATCATCGAGCGGGCGCCGGACGTGGCGAAGCTGACCCTGGCCCGCAGGCTCACCTACGACATCGCCGCCGACTGGAAGACCGTGGTGGACAACTTCCTGGAGTGCTACCACTGCCACGTGGCGCACAAGGACTTCGTGTCGCTGGTGGACATGAGCACCTACGAGGTCACCACGTACGGCATCTACTCCAGCCACATGGCGCGGGCCGGCCAGGCGGGCAACTCGGCGTACGACGTGTCCGGCGCCACCGTCACCGAGCACGCGGTGTGGTGGCTCTGGCCCAACACCTGCCTGCTGCGCTATCCGGGGCGGGGCAACTTCATGGTGCTGCAGATCGTCCCCGACGGCCCCGGGCGGACCCGCGAGACGTGGGACTTCTACCTGGAGACCGCGGAGCCGACGGAGGCCGAGCTGGACAGCGTGCGCTACATCGACGAGGTGCTCCAGCGCGAGGACATCGCGCTGGTGGAGAGCGTGCAGCGGGGCATGCGCACCCCGGCCTTCACCCAGGGCAAGATCGTGTACGACCCGGGCGGCCGGGGGCTGTCGGAGCACGCGGTGCACCACTTCCACGGTCTCGTCCTCGACGCCTACCGGCGCGAGCTGGCCGGCGATCAGCGCGGCACCATGCCGGCCTCGTCGTCGTCCACCAGGAAGCCGCCTGACTGATGGCGCCAGAGGCGGGCGTAGGCGCCGTCGGCCTCGATCAGCTCGCCGTGGGTGCCCTGCTCGACGATGACGCCCTTGTTGAGCACGACCAGGCGGTCCATGCGGACGACCGTGCTGAGCCGGTGGGCGACCACGACCGCGGTGCGGTCCTGCATGAGCCGCCACAGCGCCTCCTGCACGAGGAGCTCGCTCTCGGAGTCGAGCGCGCTGGTGGCCTCGTCGAGCAGCAGGAGCGGCGCGTCGCGCAGGATCGCGCGGGCCAGCGCGATGCGCTGCCGCTGGCCTCCGGAGAGCTTGACGCCGCGCTCGCCGACCAGCGTGCCGAGGCCGTCGGGCAGCGCGTCGGCGAACTCCATGACGTGCGCCGCCTCGGCCGCGGCGAGGATCTCGGCCTCGGTGGCGCCGGGCCGGGCGAAGGCGATGTTGTCGCGCACGCTGCGGTGGAACATGGCGGGCTCCTGCGGCACGTACGCGATGAGGCCGCGCAGGTCGGCCTGGCGCAGCCGGGAGATGTCCTGGCCGCCGATGAGGATGCGGCCCGCGTCGATGTCCATGAGCCGCAGCAGCAGCCGGGTCAGCGTGGTCTTGCCGCCGCCCGACTGGCCGACCAGCCCGATCTTCGCGCCCGCCGGGATGTCGAGGTCGAGGTCCCGGAACAATGGCAGCCCGCTCTTGTACGAGAACGTCACCCGGTCGAAGCGCACCGACGCGTCGGCGGGCCGCAGCGGCAGCGGGTCGGGCGGGTCGACCACCTTCGGCGGCGTCAGCAGCAGCTCGGTGAACTGCGCGGCCTCGGTGATCACGCTCTCGATGCGCCGGTAGATCTGGTTGAACTCGAACATGATGCCGATGGCGTTGGTGTAGTAGGTGAACGTCACCACGATCGCCTCGACGCCGAGCCCGCCCCGCAGCGCGACGGCCAGCAGCAGGCCGAGCGAGCTGCCGAGCACCGACAGCGGGGCGACGACGGTGTCGACCCGCAGGTTGCCGTAGTCCCATGAGCGCAGCGCGAGCCGCTGCTGCTCGGCCAGCTTGACCCGGTGCTCGGCGGCCTCGCGGCGCTCGGCGGCGAAGGCGCGTACGGTGTCCATGTTGGACAGCACGTCGGCGACGTGGCCCGAGACGTGCACCCGGGCGGCCTCGCGCGCGTCCACCAGCTTCTGGCGGCGGCGGATCAGCGGCGCGACGAGGAAACCGGTGACGGCCAGCAGCCCGACGAGCACGACCACCAGCAGCGGGTGATATTGCCACAGGACCACGCAGGCGAAGACCAGCGGCACGACCTTGGCCATGACGGAGAACGTCAGCGTGTCGACGAACTCCTCGAACCTGGCGGCGAAGCCGAGCACCCGTTTGGTCAGCGCGCCGGCGAAGTTGTCGTGGTAGAACGCGGCGTCCTTGGCCAGCAGCTCGTCCATGCCGATGATGGCGAGGCGTTCGACGCCGCGCGCGTCGGTGCGGTTGATGAAGTGCAGGCCGATCCGCCACAGCGTCTCGCCGGCCAGCAGCACGGCGCCGAAGCCCAGCACGTAGGGCAGCAGCGCGGGCAGCGTTCCGTCGCCGCCGCCCGCCAGGTGGCCGACGAGCCCGGCCACGCCGAGCGGCGCGATGTAGAACAGGCAGATGTTGCCCAGCGCGGGCATCAGCAGCGCGGGCGCCGCGACCGGCCACAGCCTGCGCAGCTCGCCGAGGTAGTGGCGCAGCGCCAGCCCGACCGCGGACCTGCGTACGGACGGCTCGCCCGCGTCGGCCGCCTCCTGGGCTCGCGGTGCGGAGCTCTGCCCGGTCTCCTTGTCTTGGTCCGAAGCGACTTCCGGCACGCTCATCCGCCCTCCCCGATCGCCGACGCAGCCCACGACATGGTGCCGTCCGCGACCCGGACAAGCGAATGATTTTTTCCCGGCCTATCGGACGTTCTCCCAGCTAGGCGCGTAAGTGATGCGCATCACCGCTACCAAAGCCTCGCTTTCCGTCACATATCCCGGCCCGATTCCGTCTCCAGGGTGAAACCACCTTCAGGGGGAGGCCCACATGCGTACGGCACAGGCCAGGCGCTCATTCCAGCTCTCTCACTGGTCGTTCATGTTCGCCGAGATCGCCCTCTGGTCGTTCGTCGTGCTGGCGGTGACCGGAGCCGTGCTCATGGTGTTCTACGACCCCGGCATGGCCCAGGTGACCTACGACGGCCCGTACGCGCCGCTGCGCGGGGCGCTGGTCAGCCAGGCGTTCGACTCGACCATGCAGCTCAGCCTGGAGGTGCGCGGCGGCCTGCTCATCCGGCAGATCCACCACTGGTCGGCACTGGTGTTCGTGGCGGCGGTCGTGCTCCAGTTGCTGCGCATGTTCCTCACCGGCGCCTTCCGCAGGCCGCGCACCGGGCAGTGGCTGATCTGGGTGGCCCTGCTGGGGCTCGGCATGCTGGCCGGCGAGACCGGCAACGCCCTGCCCGACGACCTGCTGTCGGGCGGCAGCCTGTGGCTGATGGTCTCGGTCGTGCAGTCCGTGCCGGTGGTGGGCACGTGGGCGGCGTCCCTGCTGTTCGGCTCCGCCTTTCCCGGCGAGCAGGTCATCCCGGTCCTGTACGGCGGGCACCTGCTGCTCTCGCTCGTCGTCGCCGCGCTGCTGCTCGCCCGCGAGCTGCTGGTGCGGCGGAACGGCCACTCCCGCTTCGTCGCCTCGCTGCCGGTGCGGCGCGGCGCGCGCCCGCTCATGGCGGGCGCCACCGCCGGCATGCTGATCATCCTAGGGTTCGGCTTCCAGATCGCGCCCATCTGGCTGTACGGCCCCGCCCGGCCGACGCAGGTCTCCGCCGGTTCGGTGCCCGACTGGTACATGGGCTTCCTCGACGGCGCCCTGCGGATCATGCCGGGCTGGGAGCTGACGCTCGGCGGTTACACGCTGAGCCTGGCGGTCCTGGTGCCGGCCGTGGTGGTGCCCGGGGTGTTCTTCACCGCGCTGGCCGCGTACCCGGTGGCCGAGCGCATCGTCGCCAGGCGGCGGGGCCGGCCCGTGCCCGCGTCCGGCCTGCTCGACCGGCCGCGCGAGAAGCCGGTGAAGACGGCGCTCGCGGTCGCCGGCATCACGTTCTACGGCCTGCTGTGGACGGCGGCGGCCAACGACCAGCTCGCCCACAGCTTCCACCTGACCGTCGAGTCGGTGACGATCTTCTTCAGGTACGCCGTGTTCATCGGCCCCGTCGTCGCCTTCGTCGTCACCCGGTGGATCTGCCTGGCGCTGCGGCAGGCCGAGCGGGAGGCCGCCGAGCACGGCGTGGAGAGCGGCGTCATCGTGCGGACTCCCGACGGCGGCTTCCACGAGCGCCTGGAGCCCGACCGCCGCGAGCGGCGGCCCGAGCTGAAGGTCTGAGCTAGAGGTCCGAGCCGATTCCTGGGCCCGCGACGGTGATCGCGGCGCGTGGCAGCGACTCGCGCTGCGCCTCCTGCGGGCCCACGACGGCGTTGAGGCCGCCGTCCACGATCTGCGCGACCGCGTCGCCGGAGACGAAGGGCTCGCTGGTCTGTCCCTCGACCCTGATCAGCATGCGGGTCGGGGTGCAGAACAGGCTGGCCTCGCTCTCCCGCGAACCGCTCACCGCCACCTCCATGGGCCCGGAGAAGCCCTGCTGCCTGGCCGGGTGGCCCTGGCTGCCGGTGAGGTCGAGGTCGAGGGTCCAGTCGGCGCCGGACAGCCCGCAGTGGCCCTCGGAGTTGACCCAGGCGATCATGTCGTAGGTGCCGACCTTGATCTGCGCGAGCGGACGTTCGGCCTCCTCGGGCAGCTCGCCGTGGTCGACCAGGCCGCGCAACGTGGTCAGCGGCCACTGGGCCGGGTCCCTCAGCAGCGGGTCGGTGACGGGGGCTGAGCAGGAGACGAGGACCGGCGACATCAGGAACCCGGCCATGACACGCGCCAGACGATTGGTCACTCTCATCTTCCTCATTCGGCGACGCAGATCGATCATGATCCATCGCACAACCTATCCCAATGTCACCACCACTCCGGCCATCGGCCAATGTGAGCGGGAGGGGGGCGGCGGCACGCTGCGGGGCGCGATCGGCGTCCCCGGGCGTCCCGCGGCCCGCTTCTGGCAGTTCATCCATCCCTAGGAGGCGGTCCCGGCAAGGACGCGGTCCTGCGCGCGGCGGCGATCCACGTGGCGCTGCTGGTCATCTTCCGCATCAGCGGCAAGCGCACCCTGACCACGGTGAGATCACAGCCGTCCGGGCTCGTCGCGGTGCTCGCCGGGGAGCACGCTGGTTCAGCCGAGCTCGTGGGGGCCGAGGCGCCTGCGGCGGTCGCCCTCCTCGTCCTCCTCGTCGGCGTCCTCGGTGCCGGGGGCGACCCCGGGCGTGACGCCCGCGGGGCGCCTGAGCGTCTCCTCCTCGGTGGGGGTCAGCGGCGCACCGGCGGCCTCCTCGCTGCCCCCGCGCTCGATCGGCTGGTCCTTCTCGTCGTTCATGGGTCCCCCGTGGCACGAACGTGTGCGGATACGTGCCGGTTGGCTGCCCGTACGCGGGCCGCTGTAACGCGCCTTCTCAGGAGGCGTCGTCCTGGTAGGCCAAGCGGGTCAGCAGGGTCTTGAGCTGCTCGGCCTCGCCGGGCTCCAGGCCGGAGATGAGCCGCTCGGCCAGGGGCCCCGCGCTCACGTGGGCGGCGTCGAACAACTCCAGGCCCTGGGGCGTGATCTCCACGACGCGTACGCGCCGGTCCCCTGGAACGGTCCTGCGGACGGCAAGTCCGCGCCGCTCCAGGTCGTCCACGACCCGCATGACGCCCGCCTTGTCGGTTCCGGTGGCCGCCGCCAGGTCGCGCTGCACGGTGGGCCCGCGGTTGACCAGCACGATGAGCACGGCGAAGTGGCGCAGCTCGATGCCGAGCGGCCGCAGCGCCTCGGTCAGCACGTTCGCCGCCCGCCAGTGGGCCTTGCGCAGGAGCAGGCCCAGGGCGAAGGGCGAGGGGTCGCCGGGGCGGTCGGTCGCGCGGGGCGTGGCGGGCTCAGGTGCGGTCATACCGACATAGTACTCGAACGCTCTCATTCGCGACGGTTTCAGGTGAAACAACTCACACCGTCACGTCCGAAATCGTATTGATTGATACTATTTCGAGTGATACCGTAGTAGGTGTAACGACCATCGGGGGAGGAATCATGGAGGTCTACGAAGCCGTCACCAGCCGCAGGTCAGTGCGTGCCTTCACCGGCCGCCCGGTCCCGAAGGAGGTGCTGGAGCGGGTGCTGGCCGCCGCCGCGTGGGCGCCGTCCGGCTCTAACCTCCAGCCCTGGCACGTCTACGTGGTGACCGGCGAGCGACTCGCCGAGCTCAAGAGGCGCGCAGGAGAGCGCGTGGCCACCGGCGACGCGTGGGACGAGCGCGAGTACGAGATGTACCCGGCCGAGCTGAAGTCCCCGTACCGCGAGCGGCGCTCCGCGTTCGGCCGGGAGCGTTACGGCGCGCTCGGCATCGAACGAGAGGACTGGGAGGCCCGCCAGCGGGCCGCGGCGGAGAACTGGCAGTGCTTCGGCGCGCCGGCCGCGCTGTTCGTCTACATCGACCGCGACATGGGCCCGGCGCAGTGGGCGGACCTCGGCATCTACCTGCAGACGGTCATGCTCCTGCTGCGCGCGGAAGGTCTGCACAGCTGCCCGCAGATGGCATGGTCCGTCTACCGCAGGACGGTCGCCGAGATCGTGCGGCCCGCCGAAGGGCTCGTGCTGTTCTGCGGCATGTCGATCGGGTTCGAGGACGTCTCGGTCAGCCGGCCGCGTACGGGCCGGGCGCCCCTGGAGGAGACCGTCACCTTCGTCGGCGGCCCCTCCCCCGCCTGCCGGAGCCGGCGCCGCCCGGCCCGCCGCAGGGGTCACACGGTCCGCGCCCGCCTGCCGCGGCCGACACCGGACGACGACCGGCCCACCGGGTCCGGCGCCCCCACCCATCAGGAGAGACATGACCAGCCAGTTCCGCCTCGGCGGTGACCTGACGATCAACCGGCTCGGGTTCGGCGCCATGCGCCTGTCCCAGGCCGTCCCGGGCGGGCCCGCCCGCGAAGCCGAGCAGGGCCGCGCCGTCCTGCGCAGGGCCGTCGAGCTGGGCGTCGACCACATCGACACGGCCGGCTTCTACCGCAGCCAGGACGGCACGGTCAGCGCCAACACACTGATCCGCGAGGCCCTGTCGCCCTATCCCGACGGCCTGGTCATCGCTACCAAGGCGGGCCCGGTCTTCGGGCCAGGAGGTCCGCGGCCCGGCACCCCCGCCGAGGTGCGGGCTCAGGTCGAGTCCGACCTGGAGAGCCTCGGCCTCGACCGGCTCGATTTGGTCTATCTGCGTGTCGGCGGCACGGGACCCGCGCCGGGCGAGTCGCTGGCCGAGCGCTTCGAGGTGCTCGCCCGGATGCGCGACGAGGGCCTGATCCGCCACCTGGGCGTCAGCAACGTCGACGCCGCCCAGCTCGCCGAGGCCCTCGGCATCGCGCCGGTCGCGGCCGTCCAGAACGCCTTCCACCGCGGCCTCCGCGCCGACACCGCCGTGCTCGACGTCTGCACGCGGGCCGGCATCGCCTTCGTGCCCTTCTTCCCCGCCGGCGGCGGGCTCGACGACCCCGGCCTGCTCAAGGTCGCGGATCGGCACGCCGTCACCCCGCGCCAGGTGGCGCTGGCCTGGCTGCTGGCCGTCTCGCCGGTGACCGTGGTCATCCCCGGCACCGGTTCCGTGGCCCATCTCGAGGAGAACGTGGCCGCCAGCTCGATCACGCTCACCGGCGACGACCTCGCCGATCTCGCCTGACGCCCGCGGCCGGTCCCGGGCGTACCTGCAGAAAGGACGGCCATGACCATGACGACCCATCACCGTTTCCTGGCCTCCGAGGAGACCGGCCGCCTGCCGGACGGGCGCCCGGCGGGGCTGGCGGCGGGGCTGGCGGCGCTGCCCCGGCCGGTGGCCGTCGCGGTCGGCGGCGGCGGGGTGCTGGGGGCCGCGCAGGTCGGCATCGGGTACGCGCTGGAGCAGCGCGGCTTCGTCCCCGACCTGATCGTCGGCACCTCGGTGGGCGCGCTCAACGGCGCCATCGCGGCCGCCCACCCGGGTACGGCGGCGCCGTGGCTGGACCGGGTGTGGACGCGGGTGCGCAGGCGCGAGGTGTTCCCGCTGTGCCGCCTGCCCTCGCGGGCCGGGGTCTTCGCCGACCGCGGCCTGCGCCGGCTGATCGCGCAGGCGGGGTTGCCGTCGCGGATCGAGCAGCTCGACGTGCCGTTCGCCGCCGTGGCCATGGATCTCGCCACAGGCGCGCCCGCGCTGCTCGACCACGGTGACCTGGAGTCGGCGCTGCTGGCCAGTGCCGCCATCCCGGGGATCCTGCCGCCGGTCGTGCGCGGCGGAAGGACGCTCGTGGACGGCGGCGTGATCGCGTTCGTCCCCGTACGGGCGGCTCTGGAGGCGGGTGCGGCCAGCGTGGTCGTGCTGGCGACAGGACAGACGAGCATGCCGCCGCGCCCGTCGGCGCCGCCCCGGTGGGCCGGCGCGGTGGCGGCCAGGGCGGGGCTGCTGCTGTTGCAGCACCAGATCGCCCGCGACCTGCGGGAGGTGTCCGAGCGCGTCCCGACCGTCGTGCTGCCGACCGGCGTCGAGAGCTGGCCGGCCCCTTGGGACTTCCGCCAGTCCCGCCGCCTGATCCACACCGCCGCCTCCGCGGCCGGCCACTTCCTCGACACGCTGCAGATAGAAGGCCCCGGCCTCTACCAGGCGGACGCGGGAACGCGGCCTCCATCGCACGGCCCGGACACGACGGGCCTGCGAAGAGCGGTCGCCGGCCCAGCGGCCGGCCATGAGGGAGCGGGGGTCCGGCTGTGAGCACCTTCGCGTTCGTGAACATCGCCCTGCAGGGGCACGTCAACCCGACGCTGCCGGTCGTGGCCGAGCTGGTCCGCAGGGGGCACACGGTCACCTACCACGTCGCGCCCGCGTTCGCCGACGTGGTCGCCGCCACCGGCGCGACCGTGCGCACGTATCCCGGGGGCGACCTGACGCTGCCCGAGCGGCCGACGCCTCTGACGATGCTGGACGGGCTCGCGCGCACGACCGTCGCGCTGCTGCCCGCACTGCTGGACGACCTGCGCCGCATCGGCCCGGACCTGGTCGTGCACGGCTCGGCCTGTCCGTGGGGCGCGGTCGCGGCCGGGGAGCTGGGGGTGCCGGCGGTGTCGGCGTTCACCACGTTCGCGTTCGGCCGCCGCGTCGCGAGCCCCACCCGCGCCTCGTGGCCGATGATCGCCTCGGCGGCGGCCAGGCCCGGCGTCGCGACCGGCTACCTGCGGTCGCGGTGGGAGCTGCACCGGGCCTATGCCACGGGCCGGCTGCCGCTGCTCGACCTCGCGAACGTCCGGCAGCCGCTCAACCTGGTCTTCACCGCCCGCGCGTTCCAGCCGGACGCGGAGAGCTTCGACGACTCGTACCGGTTCGTCGGCCCGAGCCTGGGCGAGCGCCCGCGGGACCCGTCGTTCCCCATGGACGCGCTGCGGGACCCCGTGTTGTACGCCTCCCCCGGCACGGTGCTCGACGCGGGCCCGGCGCTGCTGCGGACGTTCGCCGCCGCGCTGGCCCCGCTGGGCGGCACCGTGGTCATCTCGACCGGCCGCACCGACCCGGCTGCGCTGGGCCCGCTGCCCCCGAACGTGCTGGCCCGCCGCTTCGTCCCGCAACTGGAGGTGCTGGATCGCGCCGCGCTGTTCGTCACCCACGGCGGCATGAACAGCGTGAACGAGGCCCTGCACGCGGGCGTCCCCATGCTGGTGCTCCCGCAGGGCGCGGACCAGCCGCTGGTGGCGCGCCGGGTGGCGGAGCTGGGCGCGGGTCTCGCGCTGGCTCCGCACGAGGCGGACACGGAGGCCGTGCAGGTGAGGGCCGGGCTGCTGCTCGGCGAGCCGCGCTTCCGCGTCGCGGCGTACGACCTGCGCGACGCCCAGCGCGCGGCGGGCGGCTACCGGCGCGCGGCCGACGAGCTGGAACGCCACCTCGGCCAGGGCAGCAGGCCGGTGCCCGCGAACGCGCGAGGGCGGTGAGCGATGTCCGCCGTCGTTGTCGTCCTGCTGCTGGCCGGGCTGTCGGAGTCGGCGGGCCGGATCCTGCCGCTGATCGCGCGCCGGCCCGGCGTGTCGCGGGCGCACGCGGTGCGGCTGCTGCTGACCGGGGCGGTGGTGGAGTTCGTGGTGTTCGCGTTGTGGCCGTGGGCGGCGGGCGTGCTGGCCGAGCTGCAGAGCCCGCGCACGGAGGCCGCTCCTGGGTGGACGCCCGCTCTCGCGGCGCCGCTGCTGCTCGCCGCCATCGTGGCGTTCCCCCTGCTCGGGCCGCTGCTGCACACGCTGCTCATCGTCGCGGTCGGCGCGAACCTCACGGGCTCGCTCGCCACGGCGACCGGGCTGGGCTGGTGGAGCGCCGCCGGCTGCGTCGCGGTCGCCGGGCTGGGGCTGGGCGCGGCCGTGGGCGGCGTCAGGTGGCTGGTCGTGCGGATCAGCGCGCTCCAGGCGGTGCCGGCATGACCGAGTTCCCGCTGCTCTTCCTGGCCCTCGGCATGGTCCTGCTCGCCGAGGCGCTACTGGCCCGCTACGAGGTGCTCGTCTACACCGCCGGGTGGCGGACCGCCACCGGCGAGCTGCCCCACGGCCTCCCCTACGCCAGGGGCGCCGATCCGAACCGTCCTCCCGCGGCGTACCTGGTCTATCTGGACGGCATCGGCAAGCGCCGCTTCACCGACACCCGCGACGGCGGCCGGCTGGTCAAGGCGCTGCTCGACAAGGCGCCTGAGGTGCGGGTGCTGGGGCAGGTGCAGCCGTACTCGCCGCTGGCCGACCCGCTCGCCGACCGGCCCGTGTGGGCGTGGCTGCGGCGCCGCGCGCAGATCCTGCTCTTCCTGCACAACGTCATGCAGATCTTCGTCGCCGCCGACCGCCGCTACCGCCCGCTCTACAACCGGGCGGTCGGCACCCAGATCGCCCGGCAGCTGCGGCTGGCCGGCTACCGGCCCGGCAGCGGCATCCCCGTGGTGCTGCTCAGCTACAGCGGCGGCGCGCAGGTCGCCACCGGCGCGGTCAAGGAGCTGCACGCCAGGCTGGCCGCCCCGCTCCTGCTGATCACGCTCGGCGGGTTCCACAACGGCGCCAACGACCTCACCCACGCCCGCCGGCTGCACCGCCTCACCAGCGACGCCGACTGGATCGAGCGCCTGTGCCTGATCCTGTTCCCGCAGCGCTGGCCGGCGGCCAGGGGCAGCGGCTGGAACCGGGCCGTCCGCGCGGGCAAGATCACCACGCACCGCCTCGACCCGGCCACCCACATGGGACGGCGCAGCTACATCAGCCCGGACGCGCGGCTGCCCGACGGCCGCACCTACCTCGACCACACCGCCGACACCGTCGTCCGCCTCATCCGCGAGCCGCTCAGCCCGTGACGCTCCTGCCCTCCAGGCGGGTGATCGCGATCGTGCCGGTGGTGCCGCGCAGGCCGAAGCCGTAGCGGTAGGCGCGCCTGTCCTGGTCGGTGGTGAGCAGGCCCGCGATGGGTGCGGTGTGCAGGCGCTGCCACGTGCCCTGGTGCTCGGCGTAGGAGGTGATGGTGGCGCCCGACAGCACCAGGGCCAGCCGGTCGCCCGGGCTGAAGCGGTGCGGGATCTGGACGGGCACGTCGGTGCGGAACTCGCCGCCGACCCGCACGTCGAAGCCGGTGGTGCCGCGGGTGTTGTTGTACCAGGCGGTGACGTAGTCGTCGGCGTCCTTGATCCAGCCGGTGAAGACGCTGTCCTCGGGCCGCCCGGTGGCGGCGAACGCGCCGAACGTCACCGCCACCACCGCCTGGTCGGAGGCGAGCGCGGCCGGCCCGGCCAGCAGGCCGAAGTACGGCGCCGAGCCGGTGCCGGCGAACCTGCCGCCGCCCGCCGTGGTGCGCGGCAGCTCCTCGTCGTCGGGGAAGGGCCGGTAGGCGGCGTAGCGGCGGGAGGTGTCGCCGGTGAACGCGTCGGCGACGGCGACCCGCTCGTACGCCGCCAGGTCGAGGCTCGGCCCCGGCCGCACGGTCTTCCTCCCCCATAACGACGGCCCTGCCAGCACGCCCGCCGTCACCAGCAGCGCCACGGCCACGGCCACTCCCGCCGCCCACCGGCCCGACAGCCGTCGCACGGGCTCGATCAGCGTCGCCTCGGGGCCCTGCGCGCCGCCGGTGAGGCGGCGCAGCGCCAGCTGGGCGGACGGGCGCGCGGCGGGATCCTTCGCCAGGCAGGCCGCCACCAGCGACCGCAGCGGCTCCGGCACCCCCGACAGGTCGGGCTCGCCGTGCAGGACCGCGTGCAGCACTCCCGGCACCGACGAGGCGGGGAACGCCGGATGGCCGGTCGCGGCGTAGACCATCGTGCCGGCCCAGGAGAACATGTCGGAGGCCGGCGTGAGCGGCTGCTCGGTGAACTGCTCGGGCGACATGTACGACGGCGTCCCCGACGTCACCCCGCCGCCCGTGCGGTGGTCGAGCGCGCGGGCGATGCCGAAGTCGATGAGGACGGGCCCCTCCGGGCCGAGGATCACGTTGCCCGGCTTGACGTCGCGGTGCACGATGCCGGCCGCGTGGATCGAGGCCAGCGCGGTGAGCGTGGCGACCGCCAGCCGTTCGAGGCCGCTGCCGGTGCGCGGGCCGTCGCGCTTGACCAGCTCGTCGAGCGACGGGCCTGGGACGTACTCGCTGACGATGTAGGGCCGCTCGTCCACCAGCCCGGTGCCGAGGACCTTGGCCGTGCAGAACGCGGCGACCCGCCCGGCGACCTCGGCCTCGCGCAGGAACCTGCGCCGCGTCTGCGGGTCGGCGGCGAGCGAGGCGTGCAGCACCTTGATCGCCACCTGGGCGCCGGCCGGCGACTCCGCCAGGTAGACCGTGCCCTGGCCGCCCTCGCCCAGCCGGTCGAGGACCCTGTGGTCCCCGACCCACAGGTGATCGGGCGCTCGATGGACGGTCACGGCGGTCCCCCGTCAGGTCGGACGATCGTACGGGTGATCAGATTAGTGCCGTCCGCGCCCGCGTGCCGCTCTCGCCCCGCCGTCAGTGGCCGGTGGTGAGGACCATGCGGTAGCGGGCCTCGCCGGACATCATCCGGTCGTAGGCGGCCGCGACCTCCTCCAGCGGGCGGGTCTCGGTGAGCGCCCGCACGCCGGTCAGCGCGGCGAAGCGCAGCGTCTCCTCGACCTCGCGGGCGGTGCCCGACGGGTGGCCGTGCACGGTCCTGCTGTTGGTGATGAGCTGGAACGGGCTGACCTGGATGGGCTCGGGCGTGGCGCCGAGCACGACCAGCTCGCCGTTGTCGCCGAGGCCGTCGATGGCGGCGCTCATCGCCTCGGAGCTCGCGGCGGTGGCCAGCACGACCCTCGCGCCGCCGAGCGCCTGGAGCTGCCCGGCCACGTCGCCCGCGGTGGAGTCGACGTAGTGGTGGGCGCCGAGGTGCTTGGCGGTGTCGGCCTTGTCGGCGCCGCGCGCGACGGCGACGGTCTCGAAGCCCAGCTTGTTGGCGAACTGCACGCCGAGGTGGCCGAGCCCGCCGAGGCCGAGGATCGCGACGAGGTCGCCGGGCCGTGCGGCGCTGCGCCGCAGCGCGTTGAACGTGGTGACGCCCGCGCAGCCCATGGGCGCGGCCTCGACGGCGCTGATCTCGTCGGGGACGCGGGCGAGCGCGGAGGCGGGCACGGTGGTGTACTCGGCGTACCCGCCGGGGTAGGCCCAGCCGGGCACCTGCATGCGGGCGCAGTGGATGAAGTCGCCCTCACGGCAGGACCGGCAGGTGCCGCAGTTGCCGCCGAACCAGCCGACGGCCACGCGGTCGCCGACGTTCCAGTCCTCGACGCCGTCGCCGACCGCGTCCACGCGGCCGGCGATCTCATGGCCGGTGACGAGCGGGAACGACACGTTCGGGAAGCCCGCGTTGACGAACCCGGCGTCGGAGCGGCACACGCCGCACGCCTCGACGGCGACGCGGACCTGGCCGGGGCCCGGCTCGGTCAGCTCGCGCTCGACCAGGTTGAACGGTCCGCCGGCCTCGTTGACCTGGGCGGCGCGGTAGAGAGTGGTCATGGACATCAGGTACCCCTTGAGCGGAGAACGAACGTGATGGGGACCGGCTCGCCGGCCCACGTCAAGCACACCAGTCCGGGACCGGCCATAGGGGGCCTGAGCAGGCCCTTCGCGGGCAGGTAACGGCAGGGCAGGTACTGACAGGGCCACCTTGGGGTGGCCGCGCCGCCCGCGCGCGGATCACACTGGATTCATGGATCGCAGGAGCGAACTCGCCGGCTTTCTCCGTTCCCGGCGCGCCCGCCTCGGCCCTGACGAGGCGGGGCTGCCGGCGGACGGCCGGGCCCGCAGGGTGCCGGGGTTGCGCCGCGACGAGGTGGCCCGGCTGGCCGGCATGAGCACCGAGTACTACACCCGGCTCGAGCAGGGCCGGGTCGGCACGCCGTCCCCTGAGGTGGTCGAGTCGCTCGCCCGTGCCCTGCAGCTCGATCCCGCCGAGCGCGAGCACCTGCTCGACCTGCTGGCCAGGCCCACCCCGGCGCGGCACGCCCCGGTGGCGCCGCAGCGGGTCAGGCCGGGCCTGCACCTCACGCTGCAGACGCTGGAGCACGTGCCGGCGTTCGTCATCGGGCGGCGCACCGACGTGCTGGCCGCCAACTTCCTGGCCCGGCAGGTGCTGACCGACTTCGAAGCGCTGCCCGCGCCGCAGCGCAACCTCGCCCGCTACTACCTGCTCGACCCCGCCGCCCGCGAGCGGGTGGGCGACTGGGAGCGGATCGCGTCGGAGACGGTGGCGATGCTCCGGCTCGAGGCCGGCCGCTACCCCAACGACCGGCGGCTGGCCGACCTGGTGGGTGAGCTGACGTTGCGCTCGCCCGAGTTCACGACCTGGTGGAACGACCACCGGGTGCTGCGCCGCACCCACGGCGGCAAGGTCTACCACCACCCGGAGGTGGGCGAGCTGCACTTCTCGTACGAGAGCTTCATGCCGCCGGGCGACGCCGACCAGATGTTGTGCGTCTACAACGTCGAGCCCGGCTCCCCCACCGCCGACGCGCTGCGCCTGCTGAGCAGCTGGGCCGCGCCTGGCCGCACGGCCCGCGCCTGAGACCTAGCTGTAGGCGAACAGGTCCTGCCGCAGGCCGGTCTCCTTGAACAGGTGGTCGCGAGAGGCCTCCAGCTCGGCGCGCAGGCGGGGCAGGTCGGCGCCGAGCAGGCGGCCACGCCACTTGCGGATCCGCCCGCCGACGATCACCGTCTCCACGTTGCCGCGGTCCATGAGCGTCACGACGGCGCCTGGCACGCTGTTGAGCGGGGCGACGTTGAGCGCGGTGGCGTCGAGCAGCACGATGTCGGCCTGCTTGCCGGGCGTGAGCGTGCCGGTCCTGTCCGCCAGCCCGAGGTGCCCGGCGCCGTTGACGGTGGCGTAGCGGAGCACGTCGCGGACGGTGAGCAGGGGCGGCGTGTCCCCGGACGGGGCCGGGTAGGGGTCGCCGTCCCCGGCTCCGGCGAGCACCCGCTCGTTGACGACCATGCGCTGCATGGCCATCGCGGTGCGCATCAGTGTGAACGGGTCGGCCGCCATCGTGGTCTCGACGTCCGAGCTCAGTGACGGCTCCATGCCGAGCTCCTGCATCTTGATGATGGGCGGGGTGCCGTGCCGCATGACCATCTCGATGGGGAAGGCGATGGAGACCTGCGCGCCCGCGTCCCGCAGCATCGTCCATGCCTGGTCGGACATGCCGGTCATGTGGATGAAGAGGTTGTCGGGGCCGACCTCCACACCGCCCGCGCCCCGGGCGAGGTCGTCGAAGGCCGGCCGCATCCCGAACGCGCCGACCGCGTGGGCGGCGATGCGCAGGCCCAGCTCGCGGGCGAGCGTCCATGAGCGGGTGTAGACGTCCCTGCCGAGGTGCACCTCGCCGCCCATCACCATGGTCACGAGCTGCTCGTCGGAGGGGAACCACTGCTCCCTGACGCGGCGGGCGTCCTCGGGGTAGCGGGCCTCCGGGCGCCCGTCGCCCTCGAAGTAGCCGAACGCGGCCCGCCGCCCGGTGTCGATCAGGGCCTGGACGGCCGCGTCGGTGTGCTCGGGCGAGTGGTGGATCTGCGAGACGTCGAGCACCGTGGTGACGCCGGCGTCGAGCTGCGACAGGCCGGCGAACAGCACGTTGACGTACACGTCCTGCGGCCGGTAGGCGCGGGCGAAGCCGTTCAGGATGTGCTCGACGTACGTGGGGTACGCGCTCGGCGAGCCTGAGCCGTCGTCGAGGAGCAGGCCGTTGGCCAGGAACGCCCGCTCGGCGGTCTCGAACAGGTGATGGTGGGTGTCCACGAAGCCCGGCATGACGATGCGCCCGCGCGCGTCGATGACGGCGGCGCCCGCGGCGTCGAGCCCGGGGCCGATCGCGGTGATCGTGCCGCCCTCCACCAGGACGTCGGCGCTCTCGAAGTCGCCCACTCCTGGGTCCATCGACATCACCGCGCCGCCGCGGATGACGTAGCGCCGTCCGGGGGCGCCGGTGTCGGGCGGCGGATCCTGGTGGGCGGGGCCTGCGCTGGGGGTGGCGTGCTGCTGTCCGGGCATGCCGGCTCTCCTTCATGAGTTGATGCGTCAACTCGAAGGCTAACCGATTCGGTTGATGTGTCAACTCACTGGTAAGGTGTCCGCATGGCCCAGCCGGGATTGACCGAACGCGAACTCCGCGCATGGCGGACGTCCTTCCGGATGGTCGAGCTGCTGCGCACCCGCATCGAGCAGCAGCTCCAGGCGAGCAGCGGCCTGTCCAACGCCGACTACACCGTGCTCGCCCTGCTGTCGGAGGCGCCCGGGAGGCGGCTGCGCGCGTACGAGCTGGGGCGGGTCGCCGGGTGGGAGAAGAGCCGCATGCACCACCAGCTCACCCGCATGGAGCGCCGCGGCCTGATCACCCGCGAACGGTGCGGCTCGCGCGGCATCGACGCCGTGCTCACCGACGAGGGGTTCGCCGCGCTGCGCACCGCGGTGCCGGGGCACGCGGAGGAGGTCAGGCGCCTGTTCGTGGAGCGGCTGACACCGGAGGAGCTCGACGCGTTCGCCGCCATCTCCGCCAAGCTCCTCACCGCCCTGGAGGCGGACCGGTCCGGCGCCGGCTGACCGCTCAGGGGAGCAGCGGGAGGCGGCCGACGATCTTGTCGACCTTGTTGCGCGGGCCGACGACGCTGACCGCGTAATACTCCATGTCCTCGGGCGCGGTCTCCTTCACGGTGGCGAGGTAGTCGGCGTAGACGCGGGTGTGCTGGGCCGCGGCCGGCATGTCGGCCACGTGACAGGTGTCGGCGGCGGCGGCCTTGGCCCTGATCGTGCGCAGCGTGGCCGCGTCGGCGGCCAGCACCGAGCAGCCCGCCCAGGGCAGGCCGGGGTGGTCGGCGCCGCTCGCGTCGATCGCGTCGTCGCCCAGCAGGCCGGTGACCGCCGACGAGGTGGCCGCCGCGACGCACACGGCCGCGTTGACGGCCCGGCCGGCGGGCAGGGCGTCGTTGACGACGATCACCCACTTCAGGCGGGCCGCCCTCGTCGGGGCGGTGGGGTCGATCTCGTCCGGCGCGAAGCCGACGGTGCTGCCGTCTGACATGGCGAAATCCCTTATTCGTTCGTACGGAACCGATGGGTTACGGTATTCATCCATGCGTTAGAGCAGCAAGCAATCCGTACAAGTATCGGAGAAGGCGGGTTTTGGGCGGTCATGGACGAACTTGATAAGGCGATTGTCCGCGAACTGCAGTCAGATGCACGGATGACCAACCGCGACCTCGCGGCGGCCGTGGGCGTCTCACCGACCACGGCGCTCGACCGCACGCGGGCGCTGCGCCAGCGGCAGGTCATCCGCGGCGCGCTCCTCGACGTCGACCTCGCCGCGATCGGCCGCCCGGTGCAGGCCCTCATCGCCATCCGCGTACGCCCGCCGTCCCGGCGCAACATCGAGGGCTTCCGCAACTGGGTCAGCCGCCTGCCCGACACGCTCGGCGTCTATGTGACGGCCGGGACGGAGGACTTCATCCTGCACGTGGCGGTGCCCGACAACAACAGCCTGTACGCGTTCGTCATCGACAAGCTCACCGAGCGGCCGGAGGTGGCCGACGTGCGCACCTCGATCGTCTACGAGCACATCCGCAACAACCGGATCGCCCCGGCTGTTTGACCGGTCAGGCGCTCTCCCCCACGCTGCGCTCGTGCCACTCCGCCAGCGCGACCAGCAACCCGTCGGCGGCGCCGCCGAACATCGCGCTCAACTCCTCGGGGCTGACCGCCACCACCACGTGATCGAGCAGGTCGGCACGGAGCTTGGCGGCCCTGGTGTCGCCCGCGCCGTCGGGGTCGAAGGCGGTGGCCGCGAGATAGAGGCCGCCCACGCCCGCCGCGGAGGCGGTCTGGCGAGCCTGCGTGCCGAGCACGGCGGCGGGGTCGGCGGGCACGGCGGGCAGCACCGGCCGGCCGTCGCGCAGCAACAACGTCAGCGGCCTGGCCGGCGCCTGCTCCGCGACCTCGCCGTCCGGCACCAGCACGCCGCCGTCGTCGCGGCGCGCCACGTCACGCGGACGCGCCCAGGGCAACCCCCTGGCCTGGTCGTCCGCACCCGCCCGGCTGAACAGGCGGCCATCGGCGTCGACCACGAGGTCGCCGGGCTGCCAGCGCTCGCCGTCGAGTGGTGTGTGCACGTTCGTCATGGTGAGCACGGTACGCGGCGGCTGTGACAAATGATCGAGGAGGGCGGGCAGCGCGGCCCCGCTGCGCTAGCGTAGGGCCTCGAAGTGCCGGAACGCCTGGTCCGCGAGGTCTCCGGCCGCGTGAGCCCGACGGAGGCACCCCCATGCACGACGACTACGGCGGCCTCGAAGGCAGGGTCGCCCCATGACGCGCCGGCCTGCGGTGGCGGGCCGTGGCCGGCATCCCGCGGTGGTGATCGCGGCCGGGTTCGGCTCGGCGGTGCTGATCGGCACCGCGCTGCTCGCCACGCCGATGGCGACGACCTCGGGCGAGGGCGACTGGATCACCGCGTTCTTCACCGCCACCTCGGCCGTCTGCCTGACCGGGCTGGTGGTGGTCGACACCGCCTCGCACTGGTCGGTGTTCGGCGAAGTGGTGATCACCGTGCTCTTCCAGGTGGGCGGGCTCGGCATCATGACGCTCGCCACGCTCGTCATGGTGATCCTCTCCGGCCGCATCGGGCTGCGGGCGCGGCTGTCGGCGCAGCTGGAGACCAAGTCGGTGGTGGCCGCCGACCTGCGTCAGGTGCTGGCCAAGGTGGTGATGTTCACGCTGGTGTGCGAGGCGGCGGTCGCCGCGGTCCTCACCGTACGGTTCGTCACCGGCTACGGCGAGCCGCTCGGCAGGGCGCTGTGGCTCGGCGTCTTCCACGGCGTGTCGGCGTTCAACAACGCCGGCTTCGCCCTGTGGCCGGACAACCTGATGCGGTTCGTCACCGATCCGTGGATCTGCCTGACCATCGCCGCCGCGGTCATCATCGGCGGCCTCGGCTACCCGGTCGTCTTCGAGCTGCTGCGCACGTGGCGGCAGCCGCGCCGCTGGTCCGTGCTCACCCGCGTCACGGTCGGCCTGAGCGTGCTGCTCATCGGCGGGGGCACGCTCGCGTTCCTGATGACCGAGTGGCGCAACCCGGCCACGATGGGCCCGCTCGACGACTCGGGCAAGCTGCTCGCCGCGTTCTTCGCCGCCGTCATGCCGCGCTCGGGCGGCTTCAACACGCTCGACGTCAGCCAGATGTACCCGTCCTCCTGGCTCGTCACCGACATCCTGATGTTCATCGGCGGCGGCAGCGCGGGCACGGCGGGCGGCATCAAGGTCACCACGTTCGGCTTCCTGGTGTTCATGATCTGGTCGGAGCTGCGCGGCGAGACCCACGTCAACATCGGGCACCGGCGGCTGCCCGCGTCCACCCAGCGGCAGGCGCTGTCCATCACGCTGCTCGGCGTCATCCTCGTGGCGCTGTCCACCTGGCTGCTGCTCATCATCAGCGGGCACGACCTCGACCGGGTGCTGTTCGAGGTGATCTCGGCCTTCGCCACCAACGGCCTGTCGACCGGCATCACCACCGACATCTCCGTGGCCGGTCACGTGCTGCTGAGCCTGCTGATGTTCGTGGGCCGCATCGGTCCGCTCACCCTGGGCTCGGCGCTCGCGTTGAAGCAGCGTACGCGCCGGTACGAGCTGCCGGAGGAGCGCGTCATCATCGGCTGAGCCGCGCCGGGACGAATGCGTTCGTCTCCGTGGGTAGAGGGGCGCTCCGACTACCCAGGAAGGCCCCCAAGATGAGCACTTCGCGCACCACAGCAAACCGCACTCCGCTGCAGCTCGCCGCGCTGGTCACCGGCGTGGTGTTCCTGCTGGTCGGCGTGCTCGGGTTCGTCCCGGGCGTGACCACCAACTACGACGACCTGCAGTTCGCCGGTCACCACTCGGACGCGATGCTGCTCGGCGTCTTCCAGGTCTCGATCCTGCACAACATCGTCCACCTGCTGTTCGGCATCGCGGGCGTGCTGATGGCCAGGACGTGGAGCGGCGCCCGCGCCTTCCTCATCGGCGGCGGCGTCATCTACCTCGTGCTCTGGCTGTACGGCCTGCTCATCACGCACGACAGCCCGGCCAACTTCGTACCGCTGAACACCGCCGACAACTGGCTGCACCTCATCCTCGGCCTCGGCATGACCGGCCTGGGCGTGCTGCTCAGCCGCCGGACGGCCGTCATCCGCTGACCTGTCGTTTGCCCGGCCACGCGCCGGGCAGCCGACCCGTCCCCGCTGAAGGACACCGGGCAGAACGAGACGGGAGGCCCCGATGGAGGACGTGGGCGCGGCGTGCGAGCGGGTGGCGCGGCAGGCGCTCGGCCTGACCGACCTGCGGCCCGGCCAGCTCGGCGCGATGAGCGCGCTGGCGCGCGGCACGGACGTGCTGGTCGTGATGCCGACCGGGGCCGGCAAGTCCGCGATCTACCAGGTGCCCGCGCTGCTGCTGCCCGGCCCCACCGTCGTGGTCTCCCCGCTCATCGCCCTCCAGCGCGACCAGGTCGAGGCGCTGCGCGAGCGTGATGAGGAGGCGGTGAGCCTCGACGCCGGCACCTCGGCGGGGCGGCGGCGCACCGCGTTCGAGTCGCTGCGCGCCGGGGAGACGGAGTTCCTGTTCTGTGCTCCGGAGCAGCTCGCCAAGCCCGACGTCGTCCGCGACCTGGCCGCCGCGAAGCCGTCGCTGCTGGTCGTGGACGAGGCGCACCTGATCTCCTCCTGGGGTCACGACTTCCGGCCCGACTACCTGCGGCTGGGGCAGGTCGCCGAGGCTCTCGGCCGGCCGGCGATCGCCGCGCTGACCGCCACCGCCGCGCCGCCCGTGCGGGTGGAGATCGCCGAACGGCTGGGGCTGCGGGATCCGGTGGAGATCGTGCAGGGGTTCGACCGGCCGAACATCTCGCTCACCGTCCGCAGGATGATGGACGACCCCGCCGCCGACATCGTCTCCGCCGTCGCGGCCGAGACCGGGCCCGGCATCGTCTACACGGCCGTACGCAAGCAGACCACCCGCCTGAGCGAGCTGCTCGGCGAGGCCGGGGTGCGGGCGGCGGCCTACCACGCCGGGCTGCGGCGCTCCGAGCGCGACGAGGTGCACGGCAGGTTCATGTCCGGGGACGTGGACGTGGTGGTGGCGACCAGCGCGTTCGGCATGGGCATCGACAAGCCGGACGTGCGGTTCGTCGTCCATGCCGAGGTGCCAGGGTCGCCTGACGCCTACTACCAGGAGATCGGCAGGGCAGGGCGGGACGGCGAACGCGCCTCGGCGACGCTGTTCTACCGTCCCGAGAACCTGGGCTTGCAGCGTTACTTCACCGGGTCCGTACCGGACGCCGAGGTTCTGGCCCGGGTGGCGCGGGCCGTGGCGGAGGGCGGAGGCGACCGGCGTGCACTGCGCGAGCGGGCCGACGTGTCGGCGCGCCGCCTGACGACGCTGCTCGACCTGCTGGAACGGGCCGGCGCCGTACGCGTCGGCACCCGCCGCGTCGAGCCCGCGCCCGGCGCGCCCGCACCTGAGGAGGCCGCCGAGCTGGCCGTGGAGCTGGCCGAGCGGCGGCGGGACGTGGAGCGTACCCGGCTGGAGATGATGCGCCGCTACGCCGAGACCGATGACTGCCGGCGGCGGTTCCTGCTCGGCTACTTCGGCGAGCAGGTCGCCGACGCGTGCGGCAACTGCGACACCTGCCTGGCCGGCACCGCCGACCGGCAGGTGGAGGAGGAGAGCGGGCCGTTCGCCGCCCACGCCAGGGTCGAGCACCGTACGTGGGGGCCCGGCGAGGTCATCCAGCGCGGCGAGGACCGCCTGACGGTCCTGTTCGACACGGCCGGCTACCGAGAACTGCAACTCGACACGGTCCTCGACCAAGACCTCCTCACCGAACCCCCGACCTCCTGACCCTCGCCCGACCTCGACGGCCCGCTGCCGGCCGGGCCGACTCTGGGCGGCGGTCCCGATGCTCAGGGGGGCGGCGGGCGGACCTGCCCGTCGCCTGCTGGGCGGAGGCGCGTCAGCGGTGTCCGCCCAGCCCGGCCCGGCCCCTGGCCCTGACCGCCGCCGCTGCCGGCCGGGCAGGCCGGCGGCGGGGCTGGTGGGCGGCGGGGCTGGTGGGCGGCTGTTAGGTGAGGGCGGGTTCGAGGTGGCCGGTGTCGTGGATGTAGGTCGGCTCGTGGGGCTTTTCACCCGCCTTGCGGGCGTTGAGGCGGTTCATCAGTTTGGTGAGCATCATGCCGTACACCACGTGGCCGGCGATCATGACGGCCGGGCGGCCGGGGCGGTCCTCCGTGGCGGCGGGGAGGATGTTCATGCCGGGCACCCAACCCTGGTAGCTGGCGGCCCAGATGGCCAGGCCGTAGCCGATGCCGGCGATCGACGGGGCCTGGCCGCGGACGAGCAGGCCGTACAGGGAGCCGGCGGCGGCGCCGAAGCCGAAGTGGGCGAGCGCGCCCGCGGCGCCCTCGCCGGACTTCGGCCGGTGCTTGTGGCCCGGGAGCATCGCGCGGGCGATCCGCTTGGGCGGCTGGTCGGGCATGAGGCCCATCCGGCTGCCGGCCAGCATGACCCCGCTCATCGCGGCGGTGGCGAGGACGCCGCTCACGGCGCCCTTCATGAGAGCTCGCATCATGCAAGCCGGTTGCCCGACAGAAGGCAGAGGAAACACCCGCCGGGAGGCGGGCGCGCCCCCGGGGTCAGCTCTCCTTGGCCAGCGCGCCGCGACCCGCGCTGAGGTGCACGACGTTCCCGTCGATCCTGGCCACCTGGTCGGGGGTGACGTAAAGGTCGCGGGAGAACAGCCCCTTGGCGTCCACCTTGAGGAAACCCGTACGCACGAGCCGGGCCGCGAGCGCGGGCGGCAGGTCAGGCTCGGGGTCGGTGAAGACGTCGGCCAGGATCGGCACGACACCGGGCCGCGGGTCGGACTCCTGGCCCTCGGTGGTCGCGGCCCCCGGGTCGCCCAGCTTCACGAACTCCACCGTCCCCAGTTCCTGGCCGTCGCTGTCGACGACCTTCATCCCGGACTGCACCTGATCGATCACCGGCTCCTGAAAGGCGTGCACGGCACCGCTCCTCTCCTGTAGGTCAGAGGCGGTACGCCTACCCAGAAAGAGCCCGGACAGCGGCCCGGCACCCGCGAACCTGGCGTTTACCGGCCGCTGGAGTCGCAGCCCGGCGCGGATGGCGATTTTGGCGGGTGCTTGGCAGCGCCGTGCCGCGGGTCCCGCCGACACTGGAGGAGGTGCACCGGGCCGGTGGCGGCCGTGGCGACCAGGCTTGGGGGTAACCGTGTCGATGTTCTGGGATCTCAAGCACCGGCTGAACGCGGCGGTCAACGCCCACGACATACCGCGCATCCTCACCTGCTACAGCGAGGACGCCGTCTACGTCACGCCTGGCGGCCTCGCCGAGGGACACGACCAGATCGAGTGGATGTACCAGCAGACGTTCCAGGGCTTTCCCGACTGGCACGCGGCGGCCTGGTTCGAGCTGGGCGACTGCGAGAACCCGGCGGTCACCGAGTGGACGTACACCGGCACCCACAACGGCACCCTGCTGATGCCCGGCGGCCGGGAGATCGAGCCGACGGGCCGTTCCATCTCGGTAAGGGCGACCTGCACAAGCTTCGTCAAGGACGGGAAGATCTGTACACACCGGGAGTACTACGACCAGCTGGAGCTCTACAGCCAGCTCGGCTTCGGCCTGCTGGAGCTGGAGCGGATGCCCGCGTGACGCGTTCAGGCCCGTTCGGCGAACTGCTGCCGCCCCACGACGCCGAGCAGCCGCAGCTTCTCGTGCCCCTCGGTACGCGGCGACGCGGTGAGCACCAGCAGCGCCTGCGCCTGGTCCTCGGTGAACAGCACCTGGCAGTCCACCTCGATCTCGCCCAGCTCCGGATGGACGAGCACTTTGTGGTCCTCGAACCGCTTGGCCACCTCGTGCCGCTCCCACAGTTCGGCGAACTCGGCGCTCTCCCTGCTCAGCGCCCGTACCAGCTCGCCCGCCTGGGAGCGCGGCCCGCGTACGCCGTAGGCGGCGCGCAGGTTCGCGACCAGGGAACGGCTCTGCCGGCCGTGGTCGCTCTCCGGGTAGCAGCGCCGCGCGGCCGGGTCGGTGAACCAGCGGTAGATGTCGTAGCGCGCCAGGCCCGCGTAGTGCGACTTGTCGCCGAACAACGCCTCGGCCATCCGGTTCTGCACCAGCGTCTCCCCCAGGTCGGACACGATGAGCGCCGGTGTGTCGGACAGGCGGTCCAGCACCCGCAGCAGCGGCGGCGCGACGTGCGTCACGGCCGACAGGGACGAGGGGGCGTTGTGGCCGCAGATCTGGAACAGGTAGCCGCGCTCGTCGTCGGTCAGCCGCAGCGCCCGCGCCAGCGAGGCGAGCATCTGCACGCTCGGCTGCGGGCCGCGCTGCTGCTCCAGCCGGGTGTAGTAGTCGGTGGACATCACCGCGAGCGCCGCCACCTCCTCGCGCCGCAGCCCGGGCGCCCGGCGGCGGGCTCCGGGCGGGAGCCCGACGTCCTCGGGACGGAGGGCTTCGCGGCGGCGGCGCAGGAAGTCCGCCAGGGCTGCACGATCCATATATCCCATTATGTGCACTGCCGGCGCGCTAACCAGGGATCGCCGATCCCCCGATGACCGGTCTCTGCACCCGCGCCGCCCGCCGGGCCACGCTCGAAGCATGCAGATCTCAGGGAACACCATCTTCATCCCCGGTGCGACGAGCGGCATCGGGCTCGCGCTCGCCCTCGCCCTGCGCGACAAGGGCAACACCGTGATCGTGGGCGGGCGGCGTACCGAACTGCTGGAGCGGATCGCCGCCGAGCACCCCGGCGTGGACACCGTCACCGTCGACACCGCCGACCCCGCCAGCATCCAGGCCGCCGCGGAGCAGGTCCTCGCCCGGCACCCCGGCCTGAACGTGCTGATCGCGATGGCCGGCATCATGCGGGTCGAGGACTGGCGCAAGCCCGAGTCGTTCCTCGCCTCCGCCGAGTCCGTCGTGACGACGAACGTGCTCGGGCCTATCCGGCTCATCGCCGCGTTCATCGAGCACCTGCAGACGCGGCCCGACGCGGCCATCGTCACCGTGTCGTCGGGGCTGGCGTTCACCCCGCTCACCGTCACCCCCAGCTACAACGCCTCCAAGGCGGCGATCCACATGCTGAGCGAGTCGATCCGGCTGCAACTGGAGGGCACGAGCGTGCGGGTGGTGGAGCTCGTCCCGCCCGCCGTGCGCACCGCGCTGCTGCCCGGGCACGAGGAGAACGAGCACGCGATGCCCCTGGACGAGTACGTGGCCGAGACCATGGCGCTGCTGGAGAGCCGGCCGGACGCGAAGGAGATCCAGGTCGAGCGGGTCAAGTTCCTCCGCTACAGCGAGGTCCGCGGCGACTACGACGAGGTGGTGTCCATCCTGAACGCCACCGACCCGCACGGCGACTGACGTTCTCCCCCGTCGAAGCAGTGCAGAATGCCGCCATGTCGACGATCATCGCTGAACGCTCCGACGGTATCGAGGTGGAGCATTTCTACGCGGACATCGAGTGCAGTTATGGTCGTGAGGACGAGTCATCCGACGATGAATCTGAGCTTGATCAGGTCCTTGTCGCCGTCCTCGGAGAAGTTGGCGATCTCGACCTCGCTCAGCTTCAGGGGGCTCTGGGTGAGGACGGTGAGTCGGCAGCCGCCGTCCTCGTAGTCGTCGCCGCAGTCCTCCTTGGGCCGGGTGAAGTTCACGGAGCGGACGGCGGGGCGGGTTCGCAGCCATTCGACGACGGTGTCGACCAGGACGCCCACGTCGCACCTGTCCTGCTCGGTGGCGTACTCCTTCTCGCACAGGGTGGCCGACACCTCGACGGCGCTCTCCTCGCCCTCCTGGAAGTGGACCGACTTGCCCGGGATCGTGCCGAGGCCCGCCAGCAGGTCCATGTTGGCGGCGTAGCGCTCACGTTCCTGGCTCTCTTGCAGGGCTTCGCGGATCTGGATCGCCGCGGCCACCGCGACGAGGAGCGCCACGGCGGCTCCTGCGCCCACGAGCAGGCGGAGGAGCAGCCGGAGCCGGCCTGACCTGGGCGGACGTCCAGGTTTGTCGGAAGGCGGCGGGTCGGCGGGCAGGCGGAGGGTGGCGGGGCCTGGTGGCGTGCGGTCCTCGGCGACGGCGGCGAGATGCGCGCGGACGTCGTGGGCGGCCGGCCGGTGCGCGGGGTCGCGGCGCAGCAGCGCCATCAGCACCGGCTCCAGGGGACCGGCCTTCGCGGGCGGTGCGGGGTCGCGGGTGGCGACGGCGACGAAGATCGCCCCGGCGCTCGCGCCGTCGTACGGGGGACGCCCCTCCACGGCGGTGTAGAGCGTCGCGCCGAGCGACCACAGGTCGGACACGGGCGTGGCCGGCCGGCCCAGCGCCTGCTCGGGCGCCATGTACGCGGGCGTGCCGAGGATCGCGCCCGTGCCGGTCAGCGTGACGTCACCCTCGACGGCCGCGATGCCGAAGTCGGTCAGGACGACCCGCTCGCCCTCCAGCAGGACGTTGGCCGGCTTGATGTCGCGGTGCGTGATGCCGGCCTGGTGGGCCGCGCACAGGGCGTCCAGCACCTGGAGCCCGATCCGCGCGGCCCGCGCGGGCGGCAGCGGCCCCCGCTCCGCCAGCAGGTCCTGTAAGGAGCGCCCGCGCACCAGCTCCATGATGATCCACGGCCGGCCGTCGGCGCCGGTGACGTGATCGTGCACGGTGACGATGCCGGGATGCTTGAGCCGCGCGGCGGCGCGCGCCTCGCGGTCGAGCCTGGCGATCCAGTGCGCCCGTTCGGCGTCGTCGAGCTGCTCGGGCAGGAACAGCTCCTTGGCCGCCACCTCGCGGCCGAGCTGCTCGTCGCGGGCGGCCCAGACGGCTCCCATCCCGCCGCGGCCCAGCAGGCCGGTCAGCCGGTAGCGGCCGGCGAGCAGGCGCCCGTCCGCCTCCCTTTGCGTGTCCTCCTGCCGTACACCGTCCACCGCCGGCACCCCTCATGTCGTGTCCTGTGACGGACAGAGATCATCTCAGAGCGAGCGGGTCACGCGCACGGGCCCGGGCCCACCGTGGTGCGGAGCCCGGGGCCGCTGGGTCAGCGGTTGGCGGCGAGGCTGTGGACCGGGTGCTCGCCCTCGGTCTGCAGCCGGTACTCGCGGCCGTTCTTGGCGCGGTTGTCGTCGATGACCCGCTCCGAGGGGGCCTTCTCGCCGCCCATGATCGCTTCCTGCATCTTCTCGAAGCGCTCGTGGGCCTCCTGGACGTAGCCGGTGCCCAGCGTGGTGTAGTCGATCTGGGTCGCGATCAGCTCGCGCAGGTACGCCTTGTTCGGCTCGAACGTCACCGGCGCCGGCAGTTCGGGCGCCAGCACCTCCTCCGGGTCGCGGCCGTCGAACCGCTTGAACATCTCCACGGCCAGCCGCAGGTGCTCCAGCTCCATGTTGAGGTGGAGCTCCCAGATGTTCTTCACCTTGGGGTCG
>NZ_JBHMCF010000001.1:0-2165 GCF_042428605.1 Nonomuraea salmonea | reverse complement strand
CTCCCGCCAGAACCCGATCTGCCGCGCCAGCACACTGCCCGGCTCGTCCTCCGCGCCCAGCAGCTCCCGCTGCCACAAGGCGTAGTCGGCGTACTGCACCGGCAGCGGCTGCCATTGCGGCGCGCGGCTCCGGCACCTGGCGGCGTAGGCGAGGGACAGGTCGTTCGCGAGCGGCCTCATCGACATGCCGTCGGCGGCGATGTGATGCGTCACGACCGTCAGCACCTGCTCATCCGGGCCGGTGACGAACAGCCACGCCGCGATCGGCACCTCGGACGCCAGATCGAAGGTGTGCGCGAACGCCCGCGCCACTTCGTCCTGAACCTCCTCCGGCGCGACCTCGACGACCTGCAGCTCCCACTCCAGCTCGTCCATGCCGAGAACGCGCTGGTACGGCTCACCGTTCACGGTCGGGAACACCGTGCGCAGCGCCTCATGCCGGCCGATCACATCCCGCAACGCCGCACCCAGCGCGTATCGATCCACCTCACCGCTCAGACGCAGCGACGTCGGAATGTTGTACGTCGCACTCGGCCCCTCCAACTGCTGAATGAACCACAACCGGCGCTGCGCGAACGACAACGGCACCCGCTCAGGCCGCACCCACGCCATCAGCGCAGGCCGAGCCTCACCCGCCTCCGCCAACCGCTCCGCCAGCGCGGCCACCGTGGACGCCTCGAACAGCGTCCGGATCTCCACCTCCACGCCCAGCACCGCCCTGATCCGGCTCACCAGCCGCACCGCCAGCAGCGAGTGCCCGCCCAGCGCGAAGAAGTCGTCATCCACCCCCACGCCGGACACACCCAGCACCTCGGCGAACAACCCGCACAACACCACCTCCTGCTCAGTGGCAGGCTCACGACCGGCGACGGCCACATGCTCGGGCGCGGGCAACGCCCGGCGATCCAGCTTCCCGTTGGCGGTCAACGGCAGCGCGGGCAGCACCACCACGGCCGCGGGCACCATGTACTCCGGCAGCCGCTGCCCGGCCCAAGCCCGCACCTGGTCCGGCTCGGCATCGGCCCCCACCACGTAGGCGACCAGCCGTACCTCGCCCGCATCGTCCCCGCGCGCGATCACCGCCGCCTGCTGCACCAGCGGATGCGCGGCCAGCACGCTCTCCACCTCGCCGGGTTCGATGCGGTAGCCGAGGATCTTCACCTGCTCGTCGGCCCGTCCGAGGAACTCCAGCACCCCATCGGCCCGCCACCGCGCCACGTCCCCGGTCCGGTACATCCGCCCACCGAACGGACACGCGACGAACCGCACGGCGGTCAGCCCAGGACGGCCCACGTAGCCTCGGGCGACCTGGTCGCCGGCGACGTAAAGCTCCCCCGCCACGCCGGCCGGCACCGGCTCCAACCTGCTGTCCAGCACGAACAGCCGCGTCCCCGGCGACGGACGGCCCACCGGCACCCGGTCCTCGACCTCGTCGCCTGCCCGCACCTCGAAGGTGCAGCAGCCCACCACCGTCTCCGTCGGCCCGTATTCGTTGACCAGCACCGCGTTCGGCGCCCGTTCCAGCAGCCGGCGGACGTCCGCGCCGCCCAGCGCCTCGCCACCCACGACCCAGGTTCTGGCGGCATCGGCGAGCACCTCCGCCGGCACCAGCTCGCTCAGCAGCGCCAGATGCCCGGGCACCACCTTGACCAGGCCGAAGGAGTGCTCGCTCAGCAGGGCCGCCAAGCCTTCCGCGCCGCCTTCGACGCTCATCCGCACCGGAGCCCCGGCCACCAGCGGCACCCACACACTCGTCACCGTCAGGTCGAACCCCAGCGACGAATGCACCGGAGCCCCACCATCCGTCTCATACGCCCGCACCGCCCAGCCCACATAAGTGGCCAGACCGCCATGCGTGACCGCCACACCCTTCGGCCTACCGGACGAGCCGGAGGTGTACATGACATAGGCCAACGCGTCCGGAAGCGCCGCCACCTCAAGCGGAGACTCCTCCAGCATCGACAGCTGTACCCGCACCAGCGCGTCATCGAGGGCGACCATCCGCACCCGACCGGCCGGCAGCTCATCCAGCACCTCACTCACACCCAGCACCAACACCGCACGACTGTCAGCCAGCATGAACCCGATCCGCTCAGCAGGCTGAACCGGATCAACCGGCAAAAACGCACCCCCGGCCTTCCACACCGCCAGCATCGCCACAACAG